>JAAFHE010000005.1 GCA_013298265.1 Lysobacterales bacterium
ACCGTGCAGTCGCGTCGCTACGACGGTCGACCGCTGAAGAATTCCAACTTCGGTTTCGGCACGGTCGACCTTGCCGCGCCCACGCCGAAGAGCGACCAGGGCGGCAGCCTGTGCGTGGCCAGCACGCACGTGAGCGGCGATGACGAATGCAGCGGCGACTATGCGGACTTCGCCCAGTCCTCGGCCGCCGCCGCGGTGGTGACAGGTGCAGCCGCCCTGGTCTGGAGTGACCGCCGTTTCGGCAACTGCAGCGCCGAGCAGATGCGAACGCTGCTGCTGACCAGCCGCAGCCATTGCCTGCCCGGACGCAGCTCCCGCAACGGCAGCGACTACGAAGTCTGCCTGCTCGACCTGGCGTTTCTCGCGGCGAAGGACACGGCGCGCGAGCAGGCGCTGTGCGGCGGCGGCGTGCGCTGATCCCGCCTTACGGCGGCGATGCAACCGCCGACACCGTGCGCGCAGCCTCGTCCACCGCCTGGGTCCAGCCGAACGCAGCAAGGACGCGCTGCCAGCTCGCGTCCAGCGGCGCCTCGACGCACAGGCGCCGCTGTTGGAGCGGATGATCGAAGCTCAGGCGCCAGGCGTGCAGCAGCAGGCGATGCATGGACCAGTGGATGCGGAACAGACGATTGTGGTCGCCGCGGCCGTGCGTGGTATCGCCGATCAGATGATGCGAGGCATGCGCGAAATGGCGGCGGATCTGCTGGTAGCGGCCGGTTTCCGGCTGTACCACGAGCAGCGCATAGCGCTGCTGCTCGTAACGCCCCATCGCGATCGGCAGCTCAATCGTCGCGAGCCGTCGCCAGTGCGTACGTGCTTCGCGCGCCGGACCCTTGAGGCTCGCGCCGCTGAGCGGATGGTCGATGCAGCCGCTTTCCGCGGGCCAGCCGCGCACAACCGTCAGGTATTCCTTGCCAACGCTGCGCGCCATGAGCTGTTGACCGAGCTGTGCGGCGATCTCGCGCGAGCGCGCGACGAGCAGTACGCCGCTGGTCGCGCGGTCCAGCCGGTGGGCGAGATAGAGCGTGCCGCCGACCTGCGCGCGCAGGCGGTCGATGACATAGTCCTCGTCGGCGCCAACGAGGTTGCTGCGATGCACGGCCAGGCCCGGCGGCTTGTCGACGACGACCAGCGCGTCGTCCTGGTAGAGCAGGGTTAGCGGCGGCACTGCAGAAGTCGGTGCGGTATTCATCCCTGCGCCGGCACGCGCATTTCCGCCAGCAGCCAGTGCGCCGGGTAGACCTTCTCCATGAGCCAGCGCAGATAGCGCAAGTCCACATGTACGGCGCGCTTGTAGCGCGGATCGAACCACCAGCTCGCGCTGACGGATTCCCAGTTGCTGTCGAAATTCAGGCCGATCAGCTCGCCGCGCGCGTTGAGCACGGGCGATCCGGAGTTTCCGCCGGTGGTGTCGAGGTTGGTCAGGAAGTTGACCGTCTGCGTGCCCAGCGCCGGGTCAGCGGTCTGGCCGAAGTCGCCCCTGGCGATCGCCGCGAGCAGCGGCCCGGGCGCGGCGAAGGGATCCTCTCCGGTATTTTTTTCCACAATGCCCGCCACGGTCGTTACCGGGCGGTAGTCCACGCCGTCGCGCGGGCTGAATCCGGCGACGCGGCCATAGCTGACGCGCAGGGTCTGGTTCGCATCGGGGAACAGCGGCTTTTTCTGGTGCATGTACCAGCGTTTGAGCGCGGCCATGTAGGCAGGACGCAGGCGCAGCAGCTCGCCGTCACGCCGCTTGCGCTCCTGTTCAAGGCGCAGCAGCGCCGGCTGGATGCGCGCGGCCAGCGCAAGCAGCGCGTCGTCGCTCGCGCGCACGCTCGGCGGTTCGGCCTTCATCTGTCCGAGGCGGAACGCCTCATCGCCGAGCCGGGTTGCGGCATAGACGCGGGCCAGCGTCGCCTCGGCCGATTCCGCATCGGTGCCGAAGGCCGCATCCAGGTCGGCGACGCGCTGCGCCGGCGGCAGTTCGCGGTAGCGCCGCAGCAGTTCCCGCAGCAGTGCCTGTTCCGCGCCCGCGGCGTAGCGGCGCTGCACCTGCCTGAGCTGCGCTTCGATCAGGTTCTCGTCGCGCACCTGGAACCCGGCTTCGCGCTGCGCGTCGGGCTTGTCGCGCTCCAGCGCGAGACGCTGCAGCGTATTGGCCGCGCGCAGCAGCTGGGTCTGGGTCAGGATCAGGTTGAGGATCAGGTCGCGCTCGCGCGTCGCCGACGCCTGCGTGAGCTCGGCCTGCACCGCCTCGATACGGCGCAGGGTTTCGCCGCTGTCCAGGCAGCGCTCGCCCTTGGCGCAGCGGCCGTTGCCGCCACCATCGTGCTGCAACCAGGCAAGCATGGCCTGCTCCGCCTCGGCGCGCTGGCGCCGCGCGTCGCTGCGCAACAGTCCGGTGCGTTCGCCGCTCGCACGCTTGCTGTTGTTCTTCAGGCTCGCGAGCTGGCTGGCGTATTTCACCGCCGCATCCGCGTCGCTGCCGCCTTCACGCTGGATGATGCCGATCAGCGCGTCGAGCGCTTCGACATTGGCCGCGAGTCCCCAGTCGATGCGTTCGGCGAACTCGCTCGCGAGGCGATGCCGGTAGGTGATGCCCGGATAGCCGGCGAGCATGGCGAAATCGCCGTCCTTGGGGCCGTCGCGCGCGATCTGCAGGTGCGCCGGCGGGGTATATGGCCGGTTCGCGGCGTTGTAGTCGGCCGGCTGGCCGTCGGCGCCGACGTAGGCGCGCAGCAAGGTGAAATCACCGCTGTGGCGCGGCCACATGAAATTGTCGATCTCGTCGCCGTACTTGCCGATCGCGCTGGGCGGCGCATAGACCAGGCGCACGTCGCGCAGCTCCAGCTGCTGGATGCGGTAGAACTCGGCGCCATAGTCCATCGTGGCGACGCTGCAGCGGCGTCCGCGCAGCGCTTCGCACTCGGCCACGATGGCCTTGCTCGCGCGGTCGATCGCGTCGAAATAGGCGAGGCCTTTCTTGCCCTCGGCCGTCTCGAGCACGCGCGCGGTCACGCGGTCGAAGCGTTCGGTCACGAGCACGCGGAAATCCGGGCTGCCGTGCAGTTCGCCGGTCGCGTCGGCCGCGGCAAAGCCGCTGTCCAGCAGATTGCGTTCGGGCGTGCTGTTGTACTGGATGACGCCGTAGGCGACGTGGTGGTTGGTCACGAGCAGACCCTGGCCCGACACGAACGCACCGGTGCCGCCGCCGGCTTTCACCACCGCGCTGAGCGGTGCAGCGGTCAGATCCGCCAGGGCGGCCGGGTCTCCCTGGAACCCGGCGGCGCGTAGCTGCGGCGCCAGCTCCGGTAACTGGTTCGCCATCCACATGCCCTCGTCGGCCGCAGCGGCAAGGGCCAGGCAGGAGGTCAAAACCAGGGCGAGCGGGCGCAACACGGGCATGGCGTAGTCCGGGGCAAAAAGCGGCCGGCAACCATAGCAATCCGCCCGCGGCCCCGGTAGTGCGACTGGGCCTGTCTACGCCGCCGGCACGCCACAAGCGCCGCGCAGAACCATCAGATCGTCACGGCGCTGCCATCGGGCCGGTGCAGCGGCGGCAGCAGGCGCACAGCGCTCTGCAGATCGCCGCGTTCAAGCGCGTTGACGAAGGGGACGCCGTTGGCAAGGGCGAGCAGGCGGCTGCCCGCGATAGACCAGGCCCGGTCCGGCGATTCGCTGCCGTCGAGATAGTTAGCAGCCATCCGCCGCACCAGCGGCGCATAGCGCGTGGCAACGTCAACGCGCGCGGTCGCCGGTCCGGCGGATTCGCTTATGGACACGCGTTTCGCCGGGTCGGCCGCGTCGCGCGACGCGGCCGGAGAATAGGCGCCGATCACGGAAGCCAGCAGGACGGTAGCGCTGGCATAAATCAGGGACAGGTACATGAGTGGCCTCGCGCCGCAGGAATCGGTGGATGCCTATGCGTACGCAGGGGCGACAGGGCATGGACCACATGCACCGCCGCGGCGAGGAATCAGGAATCGGTCACGACGAAAAGGGCGGACCAAAGTCCGCCCTTTCGCCGCTACCGCGTCGGCTACGGCGTGACGGGACTGCCGTCGGGCCAGCGCAGCGTCGGCAGCAGCTGCACCGCTGCCGGGAAATCACCGCGTTCCAGCGCTGCGACGAAGCTGCGGCCATTGCCGAGCGTCATCAGCTCGCGACGCGCGACCGACCAGGCACGTTCCGGCGACTCGCTGCCGTCGAGATAGCTTGCCGTCATGCGCCGGACCAGCGGTTCGTAGCGACTGGCGATGCCGCCCCAGGCCGGCGGGGTGTCGTTCACCGCAGCACCACCCTTGACCGGCGTGCCGATGCCGCCGACCGGCGGAACGTTCGCGGTCGAGGCCAGCAGAGCGTGGATGTCGTTGGTCAGTCCCTGCCGTGTGCCGCTCTGGTTGCAGAGGAACGCGACGCCCCAGCTACCGCCTTCGTCGTTCGGCCAGATTTTCATGTCCGCGGTATAGCCGGCGATGTTGCCGCCCTTGCCGAACCACAGTCCCTGCGCGGCCGAACCCAGCTCAAGACCCAGGCCCAGGCGCAGTCCGCCATCGTTGGCGTAGTAGTTGCGCATCGTGGCGTCGATGGTCGCCTTCGGAATGACCGCGTCGCTCTGCAGGATCAGCATGAGGCGCGAAAGATCACCGATGGTCATCGACCAGCCACCGGCCGGTCCTTCCCAGCCCCAGCCGCCGCCGCTGGTGTAGTTGGCAACGGCGCCGTTGCCGTCGTAGCCGGTCGCATGGTTCTTGATGTCGCCGGCGCGGAAGCCGGTGTTGAGGCAGGCGCTGATCATGGTCGGTTCGGTGGCTGACGTGCCGCGTGCGACCTTGTTCCAGATGTAGTTCTCGTAGCCGCGCGCCTTGAGCGGGATGTCGGCTGCGCGACTGCGCTGGTCGACGAGCGCGCCCGCGATGGTGTAGCCAGTGTTGGAGTACGACGCGGCTCCGCCCGGAGCGGCAGTCTGGTTGTCGTCGTCGTTGCCGTAGCCCGGAAATACCAGGCGCGGCCGCAGCGACGGCCAGGCTATGCCCATGCCGGCGTAGAACGCGTTGATCCCGGCCAGGCTGTTGAACGGGCCGTTGGCGAAGCTCGGATCGCGTACGAGACCGGCTTTGTGGATCAGCAGCTGCTTGAGCGTGAAATCGCCGTGGGCCAGCGGGGCTTCGCCCAGGGCCGCATAGACGGGGCTGTCGAGCGTGAGCTCGGTATCCATTTCCAGGCGCAGCGCGGCGAGCGCAGTCAGGGTCTTGGAAATCGAGCCGATCGCCGCCGGCGTCGCGACGGTGAAGGGACGATCGGTGGCCACGTCGGCCAGGCCGTAGCCGCGCAGCAGCGCGATCTGGTCGCCCCGCGTAATGCCGATGCCGCAGCCGGCGATGTCGACCGGCGTCGCTGCCATGTAGTCCTGCATGAGCGCATCGATCTGCGCGATCTTCGCGGGGCTGAGGCCGCCTTCGTTCTGCGGCAGATTGATGTATTTCGCGTCCTTGACTTCGACCAGACCTACGTTGACGTCGCTGCACTGGTTGGCGCCGGTATCGACCGGGGCACACGCGGAAAGGCCGACGGCGAGTGCAGCGACAGTCGCGCTGTACAAAAGGGAGAAACGCATAAAACACCTCTGCGGATAGCGAGTGAAGGCGGAATGCTCACTTCTGCTCAGCACATACGACGCTGGTTGCGTGCAGGGATCATCGCCTCGCGTTCATCGTGGATTTCGCACTCTCAGTGTTCCGTTCCGCCGCCGCTTTGCGTTGCTCGCGTGTCCTGCAGCGGCGCCGTACTGCGCTTGATGCCAGCACGCACCCGGAGATCCCGATGAAACGACTGCTTGCGCTCACCGTGCTGTTCTGCGCCGGCGGCGCGCACGCAGCGATCTGGCCCTCCGCCGCAGCGCCCTGCAACGGCACCTTGCAGGCCTGCATCGACGGCACGGCCGCCGGGGGGGCCGTGCTTATCCGCAGTTCCTCGCTGATCAACGAGGAACTCGTCATCAACAAGAGCTTCTCGCTGTTCGCCGCCCCGGGCTACCGGCCCAGACTCGCCAGCTCGCGCAGCATTGCGGCCTCGGCCCCCTCCGGCGCGAGCTACTTCCTCGAAGTCCGCGGCATCGACCTCACGCGGGGCCGGCTCACGGCCAACGCCAGCGGCGCGACTGACGCGAGCATCACGCTGGAGCGCATCAACGTCGACGAAGGCCTGTTCTCCGCTGCGATCGAAATCGTCGGCGGCAGTGGCACGCTGACGCTGGACATCAGCAACTGCCGCATCCGCAAGCCGGCGAACCTGGCCGAGCCGGGGCAGCGCGCGATCGGCATAGCCGCGCTCGGCAGTCAGGCGCGCCTGAAGCTGTTCCACAACCGCATCGACATCGACGAAAGCGATGCCGGTGCCGCGATCCGCCTGCGTACCAGCGGCAACACGTATTTCAGTGCGGTCGGCAACGATATCCGTGGACGCAACTACATGGCCGGCATCAATGCTGTGCAGACGGGTGCGGGTAGCATCCTCAACGCGAATTTCCTCAGCAACGTCGTGCGCGGCCAAGCCGGCGGCGTGGAATCCCCCGGTGCGCTCAGCATCAAGGTCGATGCCGGTACGGCGCGCGTGGTGATGCGGAACAACACGCTCGTGCGCAACCAGAACGGCATTGCACTCAGCGGTGCGGGCAGCCTCGCGCCGTCGAGCATCGACCGCAACGTCATCGCGTGGAATACGAGTGGGCTGACCATTCCGGCCGCGCAGCAGGGCCAGGTCAGCGTCGACAACAACCTGATCCATGCCAACGGCAGCAATGCCTACATCGCCGGCAGCGCCAACCTCGCGACCGACCCCCAACTGATCAGCCAGCACAACCTGCGTCCGGCCCCGGGCTCGCCGGTACTCGGTGCCGGCACCTTCGCCAGTACGATCAATCCGCTCGTCACGCTGCCCGAACTCGACGCCGACGGTCTGGTCCTGGGGCGGGTCAACACCGACCTCGGCGCCTACCAGCGGCACGGCGTCCATCGCCTCCACCGCGCGGTCGGTGGCAGCGGCACCCTGTCGGGGCCGGGCATACCGGCCGGCGGCTTCGTACCGTTCGTGGTCAGCCAGAACTGGAATCCCGACGGAGGCGTCGGCGTCTACAACAACGTCGCGGTCGGGCTGAGCTACGGCAGCTTCTGGCAGATCTTCAACCAGAACTTCACGGCACTGCCGGCCAACAGCGCGTTCAACGTCTTCGTGCCGTCGCGAAACAACCTGCCGTTCCAGGACACCTCGACCAGCACGACCAGCCCCAATGCGCCCTTCACCGGCATACCGACGGCCCTGCGCAACGATTCCAGCCTGTTCTGGCTGTTCACGCTCAACCGCACGATGACGCCGACCCTGGGCGCGTTGAATCCGCATCCGGTCGCGCTGCTGTATTTCGGCGGCTGGAGCCTGCACAACACCGACGACGCGGATTTCCCGCAGAACGCGAGTTATTCGCTGTACTGGCAGGAAATGAGCCCGAACGCCTATGTGCACTATGTCAGCGCGGCCAACCGCAGCGGCAACATCACCACACTCGACCATCCGCTGCTCAACGGCAATCCCTGCGCACTCGTGCAGTTTTCCGCCAGCACCGCCGGCGGCGTGTTCAACCCGCATGAGCTTGGCGTCTACTACACGGGCTCGCGCTGGGCGCTGTTCAACCAGGACGGCGCGACCCTCGCCGACGATGTGGCCATGAACGTGCTGGTTGATCCGGCCCAGGCCGAATTCTGCGACCGGCTGTTCGCCGATGGGTTCCAGTAGCGGTCTGTCGACGCTTCGCGCGATTCGGGTAGCATTCGCAGCGCCATGATTGCCAATCCAAGAAAGACCCGATCGTTGCTGCGACTCGGCCCGGTGGACCTGGGTTCTCTGCGCGACGACATCCTCGCGATCCCCGATTCCACCTGGACCAGCGAGAACGCGCTCAAGCCCAACCGCGGCTACAGCTCGCTCGACCGCACCGAGCACATCGTCTTTCGCTTCATCCGCGACCCGCGCGACTGCCGCCAGTCGTCCGACTATCCGCAATGGGCAGCCTGGCGCGAACGCATCGAGCCCGTGCTGTACGCGGCCATCCGTCCCTACGGCTACGCACGCGCGCAGTTCCCCCGGATCATGCTCGCGCGCATGGCCGCAGGCGGCCGGATCCTTCCGCACAAGGACGCGAATCCGGCCGCGTTCTGGCCGCACAAGATCCACATTCCGATCACCACGAATGAGAAGGTGCGGTTCTACATCGAGCCCGACTTCCATCACCTCGAAGTCGGCCAGGCCTACGAGGTCAACAACCTCGACGTCCATGCCGTCGACAACGACGGCGATACCGCGCGCATCCACCTGATCTTCGAGTGCTTCGATCCGGACCAGCCTTTCGCCTGAGCCGGACGTTGCGCGGGAATGTCGGTCGCGCGGGAATTCCTACGGCAGGCCGGGAAAACTCTCGACGTAGCGGATCGTGAAATCCGGAAAGCTCTCGACGAGCTGGATCTTGAAGTCGGGAAAGCTCTCGACCACCTGCCATTCGCCGGGATCGTCCGGAAAGCTGGTCACGATCTTGACGTGCAGGTCGGCAAAGCTCTCGACGATCTTGACCTTGTAGTCGGGGAAGCTCGTGACGAACTGGATCTTGCCGTGGATGCGGCTGACGTCGACTGGATCGGCGGCACCCGCGGACAGCGGCAGCACGGCCAGCAGCACAGCGTACAGACGGCGCATGGATTTCCCCTCCGCGAGTGACGACGGAAGCCTAGCGCACGCCGCGACGCCGCGGTGCTATCCCATTCGTCACCCTTGTGGGCACGCTGCGCCGCCCCATCTGGCCCAGGGAGAGTGGGCGCGTCGCTGCCGACACGCATCGGTTACGCGGGATCGCCTACACTCGTGTTGTCAATGCCGCACGGCGATGGGGAGATCGCGTTGAGCAGATTCATGCGTGCTTTGCAGAAAGCTGGCCTGGTGGAGATGGAGGAAGGCGCGCACCGCGTCGATACCGACGCTACCGAGGCGCCGGCGGAATCGTCGCCCCAGGTCGTCATGGACCACAGTGCCGAACCGGCCGCCGCGGAACCCGCGCCGCCAGCCGTGCCGGTACCCGAAGGTCCTATCGCCGAACAGCGCCCGTTCGAGGACATCTACGCCGAACAGTCGGTGCAGGCGTCCGCGTTCCCGGCCGAAAAACTGCTCAAGATCCTCGACGGGCTCGCCGCCCTCGATCCGGCCTCACGCATTGCCGCGGTACGCGCGCTCGACGCAGCCGACGATGCCTGGACCGTCGACGATGCCCTGCTCGACGCCGAACGCAAGACCCGCGCCCTCGCCGCCGCGCGCAGCCAGCTCGAACAGCAGGCGCGCGCGGGTCTGGAACAGGCGCGCGCGGCCGTGACCGAGCGTGACCAGCGCCAGCAGGACGCGGTCGGCCGCATCCGCAGCCAGATCGCCGACCTCGAAGGCCTGCTCGAACGCGAAGTGACGCGCGCGACCGAGGAAAAGTCCGCGCTGGAAAACGCCGCGCGCGCGACCAAGGAAGCGTGCCTGCGCGAAGTCGCGCGGCTGGATGCCGAAACCGAGCGTCTCAAGCGTCTTGCCGCCACCTTCGGCGGCACCTCCGCCGCACCGACCCCCTGATCACCCTGCTTACGGAGCCACCATGGCCAAGATGACCCCGCTCGCCAAAGGTCTGGTCACCCTGATCATCCTCGGCGGTACCACCGCCGCCGCCTGGCACCTCGGTCTCAAGGAGATCGTGCAAGGCAGGAAGGACGGCCAGACGGCCGCGCCGGCTACGCCGTCGAACCCGACGACGGCCGGCACGACCGCGGCCAGCACCACTACGCCGGGCAGCACGCCGTCGCCGCCAGCGTCTACCCCCAAGCCCGCCGCACCGGCTCCTACCGGCGGCGCATTGGGTAGCACCGGCAATCCGCTCAAGGTCAGCATCGTGAGCTTCCACGGCTATGCGCCGGCCCTGCTCGCCAACGGCAAGGCGCTCAAGACCCAGGCCGGATCGATATTTGCCCAGCAGGGCGTCAACGTCGAGTTCGTGATCCAGGACGACATCCCGACGCTGTCGACGATCTTCGAATCCAAGACCGCGCACTGCGCCTGGCGCACGTCGGATTTCTGGGCACAGGAACAGCCCAACCTGCGCAACGCCGGCCTCGACGGCCGCGCCATCATGGCGGTCGACAATACCCAGGGCGCCGACGCGATCATCGCGCGCGACGCGTCGATCACGCGCGTGGAAGACCTGGCCGACCGCAGTATCGCGCTACTGCAGTTCACGCCGTCGGACGGCATGACCATCGACGCACTCGAGAACTCCAGCCTGACCGCGCGCAAGAGGCAGTCGGTACGCTACGTCTACATCAATGCCGAGGAAGGCACGGCCGGCGTGCGCGCCGCGCTGGAAAGCGGCAGCGTCGACGCGGCCGCCTTGTGGGATCCGGACCTGTCGCTCGCGCTGAAGAACATTCCCGGCGCGCATGTGGTGTATTCCACGCGCACCGCGACCAATCTGATCTACGACGTCATCGTCTGCGACAACCGCGTGCTGTCGGATCCGGCCAACGAAGGCGCCTTCCAGTCCTTCGTCGCCGGCTGGATGACCGGCGTGGACGCGGCCAAGAAGGCACCGGACGAAGCGGTCGACGCACTCGTGCGCACTGAGGAATTCTTCAGCCTGCTCGCCAAGGATCAGGGCCGGCCGTTCGTCAAGAGCCTGTTCGACAACCTGGTCTGGACCGGCCTGGAAGACAACGCGCGCATCTTCGGCCTGGCCGGCGGCACCAACCACTACGACCGCGTCTATCGCCGTTTCGACGGCATCTACCGCAAGGTCGGTGCGCTGGCCAACCCGAATTCGCCGGTGATCGCGCCGCAGGATTCGGTCGACCTGCGCTACATCCGTGCGCTGCTGGCCAAGAGCCAGAGCGCGCAGCAGGCGGCGGCCAAGCCCGAGTTCACCTTCACCGAGCAGGAGCGCCAGCAGGTCGCCAAGCAGGAACCGACCGTGACCAAGCCGGTGATCGTGAGCTTCTCCAGCGGCTCGGCCGAGCTGACCAAGCGCTCGCAGAAGATCATCGACGACGAGATGGTGCCGTTCATCGAGAACAACGGCTCGGCCTATTTCGACATCTCCGGCAACAGCGATTCGACCGGCGCACGCGAGACCAACATGCGCATCTCCCGCGCCCGCGCCCAGGCCGTCGTCGACTATCTCGTGTCGCAGTGGGAATTCGACCGCGCGCGCTTCGTCGTGACCGGCAACGGACCGGACAAGCCGCTGTGCAACGAGGCCGCGCCGCAGGGCGAGAACCTGAGCCTCGAGGACTGTCGCGCGATGAACCGCACCACGAGAGCAGCGGCGCTGCGACGCTGAGGCATCACGCTGCGATGTGAGGCAATGCAAAGTCCTCTCCCCCGCCGGCGTCGGGGAGTGAACGGGGCGTCGCTCGGAACCGCAGGTTCTGGCGCCCCCGAACGCCCGAAGGGCCGGAGAGGGTTGGGTGAGGGGGAGAAGGTTCTGCGAGGCAACCCATTGGTTTTCGCGTAGCGTTGCAAGTTGCAAGTTGCAAATTTCGCAACAATCAATCGGTTCGACGGATTTGGGCTTCTCCCCCCCACCCCTACCCTCTCCCCCCAGCGAACTGGGGGGAGAGGGAGTTACCCGGCGATGGCCCATCCCGCGTCTTCGCCGCGTATCGTTGATGTCCCACCAGTTCCGCACACCCGAGCGCAAGGTAGCGACATGGCCGAACCCACAACCTGGAATCCCTACGCGCCGCTCAGCGCCCAGACCACGCGCACGCTCGGCATCGGTGCCGTCGTCGCGGTGCTGGTGCTGTGGGCCGTCATCAGCGGCAGCGGGCTGGTCAGCCCGAACAAGCTGCCGGCACCGTGGCAGGTCGCCAAGGCCTTTGCCTATCTGGCCTGGGACGGCGAGAACCAGCGCAGCCTGCTGTTCACGGCGACGGTCTGGTCGCTGGGCCGCGTGCTCGCCGCCGGTGCGCTGGTCGTCGCGATCGGCATTCCGATCGGCGTCATCATGGGTGCGTCGCCCAGGGTCAATGCCGCACTGTCGCCGCTGATCGATCCGTTCCGTTCGGCGCCGGTCGTCGCGCTGCTGCCGATCATGGTCATGTGGTTCGGCATCGGCGAGTGGATGAAGGTGCTGTTCCTGTTCGTCGGCGCGGTCGTCTACCTGATTCCGATGGTGCGCGACGCGGTGCGCGCGGTACCGCAGGCATACTGGATCTCCGCGCGCGATCTCGGCGCGACGCCGTTCGAGGCGGTGCGCCACGCGGTGCTGCCGCTGGCCATGCCGCGCATCGCCGACGCGGTCATCGTCGGTGTCTCGGTGATGTGGACCTACATCACCGTCGCCGAGTACGTGAACGCGCGCGAAGGTCTCGGTCAGCTGATCCAGAACGCGCGCCGCTTCTCGGCCATGGACCAGGTATTTGCCGGCATCATCGTGATCATTGCCTTCGCCCTGCTGAGCTACCAGCTGATGCGCTACCTCAAAGCGAAAATGTACCCGTGGGAGACCAAGCTGTGAGCACGCCTGCAAGCCCGGTCAGCATCGAACTCAAGGACATCGTCCAGGAATACCCGAACAAGGACGGCACCGGCGTGCTGCGCGTGGTCGATGGCATCAGTTTGACCCTGCAGCCCGGCATCAACATGCTGCTCGGACCGTCCGGCTGCGGCAAATCCACGATCCTGCACATGATGGGCGGCGTGCGCCCGATCGGCGTGCAGACGCCGACCTCGGGCACCGTGCTCATTGATGGCCAGCCCTGCGTCGAGGCACACGACGACGCGGTCATGGTGTTCCAGCGCTATGCCAACCGGCCCGATCTGACGGTCGAGGAAAATGTCGCGTTCCCGTTTCGCCTGCGACACTGGCGTTCGCGCGTCAACGATGCTGAGGCGCGGCGCCGCGTCGACGAGACCCTCGCCGCAGTCGGCCTGACCGGCCATCGCAAGCATCTGCCGTCGCAGCTATCGGGCGGGCAGAACCAGCGCGTCGCGCTGGCCCGCGCGCTGGTGCTGCGGCCGCGCATCCTGCTGATGGACGAACCCTTCGGTGCCCTCGATGCGCAGACCCGCGGCGAGATGCAACAGCTGCTGGTGCAGATCTACGAGCAGAATCCCTGTCTGGTTGTGTTCGTGACCCATGACGTGACCGAGGCGCTCGCGCTTGGCGACCGCGTCATCGTGCTGTCGACCCAGCCGGCCAAGATTGCCGACGATTTCGCCATCCTCGAACCGCGGCCGCGCTCGGTCATCTGGCAGCGCTCCACCGAGGCCGTCCGCATGGAAGAACGCATCCTTGCCCAGCTGCACGCCGCCAGCGCCGGTCGCGCCAGTCTGCGCGTGTCGGTGTAAGAGGACGCGACGGTGGCAATGGATCCGGCCTGGAACAAAGGTACCGAGGAGGAGCAGCCGTCCTATCTCTGGGCGATGCTGACCTCGCCACTGAACATCAACCTGTTCCTGGCCACCGTGGCCGGCAGCACCTTCCTGGCGATTCCGTACGGCTCGCCGGGCGTGGTCCTGCCGCTGCTCGCGTTCGCCGCGGGCGAAGCCATCGCCGCGATGTTCATCCCGGCCTCCTCGACCTTCCGCGCCAAGGTCGACCGCAAGCTCAAGCTCAAGCGCCGCGAAGCGGCCGCCCTGCACCTGCGCGGCGAGATCGCCCGCCGCTGCACCGAGCACGATCCGCGCTGGGAGGTCTACCGCAACCTGCAAGAGCGCGTGCGCTCGCTGCGCGAGATGGGCAGCCACCGGCGCAGCGCGCTCGGCGAGCGCGAGCTGGACCGCATCGAAGATACCGCGATCGACTTCCTCGGCCTGTGGCTGGCCGAGCTGTCCATGGAAGAACGCCAGGACTCGGTCAACGAACGCGACATCGAACGCCGCATCGCCGATATCGGCGCACGCATCGACCGTGGCGCCGAGGACGAGCGCAGTCTGCGCAAGGCGCGCGGCGATCTGGAGGAACTGCTGCTGCGCCATCGGCGCCTGGCCAGCCGCAAGGCCGCGGTCGAAGCCGCGCTGCTGTCGCTGCCGGACGCCGTCGAAGAGATCTACCAGGCCATCATCACCAACTCCTCCGCCGCTGAGGGCGGCGCGCGCCTGACCGAAGCGATCGAGCGGCTGCGCCTGGAGGAAGAGCTGGAATCCAGCTATGGCGCCGAAATCCAGAACATCGTGCGGCCCGAGGCCGCCGCCGCACGTGCGCGCTCCGCCGCGCGTCAAGGAGCCGCATCGTGAGCGTGAACAAGATCAGTCGTGGAGAACTGGAATCGCTGGTCAATTTCGGCGCGCACGAACGCATGGTCCACGAGGCCATCGGCAAGGCGCTGGCCGATCCGTTGCAGCGCCTGCGCTTCCTCGGCCGCTATACCAGCTGGAACGGGCTGTTCGGCTCCGGCGTCGCCGCACTGGCCGGCAAGATCGGCCGCTCGCGCCGCCTGTTCCTCGATCCGGACGAACCGGTGCACGCGCTGGCCGACCGCAGCGTCTACGTCGGAAGCTTTTTCTTCGACGCCGCGCGCGACGAGTTCGATGACCACGAGTCGGTCCACCGCGACACCCATCGCTGCCTGGCCCAGGCCACGCTCAAGGGCCTGCTCGAGATCGAGGCCGCGCGCGTACCGGGACTGGCCGACCACCACGGTGTGAACCGCCTGCTGGCCGAACCGGACTGGCTGCAGGAGCTGAACGTCCGCGTCGCGCAGGGCTATGGCGTGGGCAGCGCCGACGACCTGCCGGCGATCTTCCACGCGATCGGCTACCACCTGGGCTCCGAACTGCTCGCCGACCGCGAGTTCTCCATCATCGACGAAAGCCTGCGCCACGCCGCCGCGGATCTCGTCCAGCAGCTACTCATGAAGCGCGTCAGCATCGCCGGCCAGGAACATGTGGCGTATCACTGGATCGCGATCCATTCGGGCCACGGCGGCGCGGCCGAAGCGGATCATTTCGAGTGGGCCACGCAGGGCGCGCGCCTTGCGCTGCGTTTCACGCCCGAGGCCGATCATGGTGCGCTCAAGCAGAAGCTGACCCTGGGATTCATCGCCTTCGCCAACGACCACCGCCGCTTCTTCGAACTCGTGAATACGGCATAGCGACCTTCTGCCCCGTCCCTTACCCCAGCAATACGCACTCGCAACGGAGACCCGCGCATCATGGCCAGCATCAATTTCTTCGACCGTCTCGGCAACCTCTGGCGCGGCTTCGTGTCGCTGTGGATTGCCGACGTGGAAAAGAAGCATCCGGAGATCGCCTACGAAAACGCGATCAACAGCCTGATCAGCAAGTACACCAAGCTCAAGGGCGCGACCGCCGCGATCATTCGCCGGCGCGACGAGATCGACCATCGCGTCGAGGCCGAACGCCAGGCGCTGGCCGCCGTCGCGCGCGACCTCGAGGCCGCGCTCGCGACCAATCAGGACGATCTTGCACTGGTGCTGCTGCAGAAGAAGAACGCGGTCGAGGCCGAGCTGTCCGGCCTGGCGGCCGAAGCCGAGCAGTCCAAGGTCGACGCCGACGACGCCAAGAGCGCACTGCTCGCGGTCAAGGGCGAGATCGACAAGCTCAAGGGCGAGCGCGACCGCATGCTGGCCAAGATGCAGAGCGCCCAGGCACGCATCCAGATCCAGTCACAGCTCGACGGCCTCTCCGTCGAAGCCGACGTACAGGCGCTGGACAAGGTTCGCGATCACATCAAGAACACGATCTCCGAAGCCAATCTCGGCAAGGAACTGCGTGACTCCGACCTCGACGTGCGTCTGGACAAGCTGCGTCAGCAGTCCGGTTCGATCACCGCGCGAGCCCAGCTCGATGAACTCAAGCGCCAGCGCGCGGCCCAGGCTGCGGCTGGCAAACAGATGTAAGGAGCGATCATGGCCCCCGCGCGTCCTGCTGCACCCTTGCCGCGCTGGGCCGAGTCGGTCCGGCGCAAATACATCGGTGGTGAAGCGTCGATGTTCATCCTGCACCACAACGTGTTCGACGAGATCCTCTACGGCGGCACGTTCTATTCGCTGATCGACTTCCTGTCCGAAGTGCTGCTCAAGGACAACAAGGACACGATCATCGTCTATGACCCCTCGGCCGGCGTGCGCTACGCCAAACGCACGAGCACCCTGGGCACCGAGCCGGTGCGGCCGAACCGGCCGCCCGAGGAGGCGCTGGCGGATATCGAGCACGAGATCCTGCTGCGCCAGAGCGCGGCGCTGATCGTCAGCTACGCCGGCAGCATCGCGCCGCCCGGGGAGGAGAATTTCCTCTCCCAGGCCGATCGCATGGCCGCAATCCGCCTGCATCGCTGGTCGATGAGTCCGGAGCTTGAGAGCAAGGACAACGTCGTGTTCCTGCTCAGCGAGTCGCTGGCCGAGCTCAACGCGAAGATCGTCGCGAATCCGCGCGTTGCCGCGGTCGAGATCCCGCTGCCCGACCTCGACGAGCGCGCCGCAGTCCTGCGCAAAGTCGATGCGGAGATGCACGAGGACAACGTCGAGCGGCTGGCCGAACACAGTGCCGGCCTGCGCGCCGTGCAGATCGCGCAGCTACTCACCCCGCGCTCGGCGGAGAGCGCCCTCGGCGACAAGGAACGGCTGGAGCTGATCCGCTCACTGCTCGGCGGCAGCGCCGACGCGGAGCAGCGCGCCGACAAACTCGCCGCGATCACGCGTGGCATGGACACCGAGGAAATTCGCCACCTGATCAATCCGGATCATCCGCTACCGGAAACTGATGCGGGCGATCCGTATGCCGAAGTCATCGAACTCGTGCACCGGCGCAAGCGCGAGATCATCGAGAAGGAATGCGCCGGCCTGATCGAATTCGTCGACGCGCGCCATGGCCTCGAAGCCGTCGGCGGCGCCGAGGACATCAAGCGGGAACTGCTGCAGATCGCCGCCGCGATCAAGAGCGGCGACCGGCACCGCGTGCCGATGGGCCTGCTCTTCGTCGGCCCCATGGGCACGGGCAAGACCTTCATCGCGAAAGCCTTCGTCAAGGCCTCGGGCCTGAGCGCGGTCACGCTGAAGAACTTCCGCTCCAAGTGGGTCGGCTCGACCGAGGCCAACCTCGAAAAAGTGCTCGGCATGGTCAAGGCGCTGGGCCCGATCATCCTCATCATCGACGAGGGCGACCGCAGCTTCGGCGGCCAGTCGGAGGACACCGACGGCGGCACGTCCTCGCGCGTGATCGCGCGACTCAAGGAGTTCATGAGCGAGCCGGACAACCGCGGCCAGGTGCTCTTCATCCTCATGACCAACCGGCCCGACAAGCTCGACATCGATATCAAGCGCGCCGGGCGCATCGACCGCAAGATCCCGTTCTTCTACCCGGACACGCCCGAGGACGTGGAGGCGGTGCTCAAGGCCATCTTCGCGCGCTACAAGCTCGGCGAGGCGATCGACTGGGCCGCGGCGCGCGACACCACGAGCGCGAAGCTGGTGGGCTATTCCAACGCCGACCTCGAAGCGGTCTGCCTGCTCGCGCTGAACATGGCGGGCGAGGGCAGCACCGTGGACCGCGCCTGCTTTGAGAGTGCCATCGCCGACTACGTGCCGGCGCGCGACGCGGGCATGCTCGAGTACATGGAAATGCTGGCCGTGTTCGAGGCCTCGCGTCGCAGCATGCTGCCGCAGCGCTACCGCGACATGAGCCAGGAGGATTTCAATCTGCGCTTGCGCGAACTCAAGCGCGAACTAAGGCTTTGACTCCCTCTCCGGCCCGTTGGGCGTTCGGGGGCGCCAGAACTGCGGTTCTGAGCGGCGCCCCGCTCACCCCCGCGCTCGCGCGGCGGAGAGGGCTCGACAAACTTCGCTACGTCAGCAGGAACCGATCATGACATCCTCCGAGACAACCACGCTGGAACTCCACCACCTCCAGGCCATCGTGCGCGCCATGCACGACATCGCCCTGACCGACGGCGTGCACGACGCCGAACGCGTGATGCTGCGCGGCTTCTACGAAAGCTGCCAGCAGGATGCGGCGGCGCTGGCCTCCTTCGACGACCTTATTTCGGTGCCGTTCGACCTCGCCGCGATCGTCGACGATTTCAAGCAGCCGGCACAGAAGATCGCGCTGCTGCATTCCTGCCTGTTGCTGGCCTATGCCGACGGCAGCTATTCCGTCGACGAGCGCCGCAAGGTGAAGGGCTTTGCCGATGCGTTGAGCATGTCAGAGACCGACCTGCAGCAGATCGAGGAAGGCGTGGCCGACTACTTGTTGCAGCAGATCTCGCGCATCAGCAATACCGATGCGCTGCAGGAAGTCGCGAAGGAACTCACGCCGTAGGCGTCCACGGGCAGCTCTGCACGCCGCCCTAACCGCGGCTGCGTCGTAATGGCGATCCCTGACCTGAAAGGAAACACGCATGAAGAAGACCGGATCGGCGGAATGGAAGGGCAGCATCAAGGAAGGCGGCGGCACGATCTCGACGCAGACCGGCGTGCTGCGCGACGCGCCTTACGGCTTCAAGTCGCGCTTCGAGGACGGCCCCGGCACGAATCCCGAGGAACTCATCGGTGCAGCGCATGCGGGCTGCTTTTCGATGGCGCTGTCGAACATCCTGGGACAGAGCGAGCTGACCGCGGACTACATCCGCACGACGGCCGAAGTCAGCCTGATCAAGACCGATGCCGGGTTCACAATCAACGCGGTGCATCTGATCGTCAACGCGAAGGTGCCCGGGGCTGATGCGACAACGTTCGCCGAACTCGCCGGCAAGGCAAAGGCCGGCTGTCCGGTTTCGCGCGTGCTGAATGCCGAGATCACGATGGACGCGACCCTTGACGCGTAGTGCATGAAAAGACCACATCCATAGCGCCTCAAAGCCCTCCCCTTCAAGGGGAGGGCTTGAAGCCGCGGCCGCACTCGATCAGCGATCGTCGACTGCCCCGTCGTTATACGCCAGCTGCTGCTGCGGCAGATCGACATAGAACATCGCGCCAGCTTCCTCGCGCGGCAACACGCCGATCTTGAGCGACGGCAGGCAGACGCGAAATCCATCGGCGGCTGGCCTTCGAGACTGCGCGCATAGTGCACGCGTTCGGAACGGGTGCTGATGCCATAGGTCGCTTTGCCGGTCGCGACGAAGTGCGCGCCACCCGTGGTCGCATGCGGCAGACCGAGCAAGCCCTTGATGTCGGCGATCTTGCGCAGGTGCCGGCGCGATTGCCGCGGGACCGACGCCGATGCATGTCATGCAGCGGCGACGCGCTCAATTGCCGAGCGCGAGTTCTTTCTGCAGGAACGCCTTGGCGGCGCGCGTATCGCGCTTGATCGTCGGCTCGGACACGCCGAGCAGTTCGGCGATGTCCTTCACTTCCAGTCCAGCGAAGAAACGCATCTCGACTACGGTAACGAGACGCGCATCCAGCTTCGCCAGCTTCTCCAGCGCGCGATCCATGCCGACCAGCTGTTCGGCCTGTTCGTCCACGGGCAAGGGCATGCCTTCCAGGGCTTCGAGTTCGACATGTTCGGCGCCCCCACCGCGGCGTTCCGCCAGACGCGAACGCGCGTAGTCGATGACCACCTGGCGCATCGCGCGCGCCGCCGTGGCGAAGAAATGCTTGCGGTTCTCGTACTGGCCTTCGTTGCGGTCGAACAGCTTGAGGTAAGCCTCGTTGACCAGCGCGCGCGTATTGAGCGTATCGCCGCGGCGGTGGCGTGAGATCGGAAGAGCACAC
>JAAFHE010000050.1 GCA_013298265.1 Lysobacterales bacterium
CGGGACCCGACGGCGAGAGCGACAACATCGGCTACCTCGGCGGGGATTTCCGCGGCGTGCTCGACAACGCGGACTATCTGAAGGATCTGGGTTTCTCCGCGGTCTGGATCACGCCCATCGTCGACAATCCCGACGAGGCCTTCAGCGGCGGCGATGCGCCAAGCTGGGGCAGCCAGTGGACTGACCAGGGCAAGACCGGCTATCACGGCTACTGGGGCGTGAATTTCTATCGGCTCGACGAACACCTGCCGAGCCCGGGCCTCGACTTCGCCGGCTTCACGCAGGCCATGCACGCGCACGGGCTCAAGGTCGTACTCGATATCGTCGCGAACCACGGCTCGCCGGCGTTCGGCATGGATCCGCCGCAGCCGAAGTTCGGCCGCGTCTACGGCGCCGACGGCACGCTGCTCGCGGATCACCAGAACCTTGCGCCGACGCAGCTCGATCCCGTGCACGAGCCACTGCACCGGTTCTACAAGCGCGAGGTCGAACTGGCCCAGCTGTCCAACTTCGACGAGACCTCGCCCGAGGTCATGGACTATCTCGTTGGTGCCTATCTGCAGTGGATAGCGCAGGGCGCCGATGCATTCCGCATCGATACCGTGAGCCTGATGCCGCCAGCGTTCTGGAAGGCCTTCGGCGAACGCCTCCGCGCCAGGCATCCGGGCTATTTTCTGTTCGGCGAGGCGTTCAACTACGATCCGGCCGCCATCGCGCAATACACCTGGCCCGACGGCGGCGGCATGTCGGTGCTGGATTTCCCGCTCAAGCAGGGCCTGGCCACGGTGTTCGGCAAAGCCGGCGGCGACTACGCGACCCTCGTGCAGCCGCTGTTCCTCGATGGTGGCCCGTACCGCAATCCGTACGAGCTGATGACGTTCTACGACAACCATGACATGGCGCGACTGGACGCCGACGACGCCGGCTTCATTGATGCGCACAATTTCCTTTTTACCGCGCGCGGCATTCCGGTGATCTACTACGGTTCGGAGGTCGGTTTCATGCGCGGCCGCGCCGAGCATGCGGGCAACCGCAACTATTTCGGCCAGGAACGCATAGCCGCGGCGAAGTCGTCGGCCATCTACCAGAACCTGCGCCGCATCGCGCGCATCCGCGCCGCGTCGCCGGCGCTGCAGAAAGGCCTGCAGGTGAACCTGGAGCTGTCCGGTGACCGCGCCGCGTTCTACCGCGTCTACCAGCGCGGCGATGCGCAGCAGATCGCGCTGGTGCTGCTGAACAAGGGCGATGCCGCACAGGTGTTCCGGATCACCGAGCTGCTGCAGGCCGGCACCTGGCGTTCAGCGGCTGACGGCAGCGAGCAGCGCATCGGCACGAACGGCACCTTGCGCGCGCAGGTGCCGGCGCACGGCGTGCAGGTCTGGCTGCTCGATGCGCCGGTGAGCGACGCGAGATTGCGCCTCAGGCTGGACCCGCTGGTGCAGCAGGCGCGCCGCACGATCGGCGAATGACCAGCGTCGTCGGCAGCATGCGACTTTCCACGGTTTCGCCGCGGATCTGCTGCAACAGGCTGGCGACCAGCAGCTCCCCGGCGCGCTTGGTGTCCTGCAGCACCGTCGTCAGCGGCGGCGCGGCGAAGCGCGCCATCGGGATATCGTCAAAGCCGACCACGGCTACGTCTTCCGGCGTGCGCAGGCCACGTTCGGCCAGTGCGCGCAGCGCGCCGATCGCCAGCAGGTCGCTCGCGGCGAAGATCGCGTCGATCGCAACATCGCGCGCGAGCAGGGCATGCGTCGCGGCATGGCCAACCAATTCGGTGGAGTCGCCCGCGTCGGCCTGCAACTGCGGATCCACCTCGAGACCGGCGGCGCGCAGCGCCGCGCAGTGGCCGGCGTAGCGCTCGAAGAACTCGGGGCAGTGCGGCGACGCGGCGCCGACGAACGCGATGCGGCGCCGGCCCAGCGCGAGCAGGTGCGTGGTCGCGGCCTCGCCGCCCTGGCGGTTGTCGCAGCCGATCGACACGCCGGGCTGGCCCTCGACGACCGCGCCCCAGCGCACGAAATGCGTGCCCTGCTGCACCAGCCGTTCAAGGCGTCCGCGCGAGACGAGGTAGTCGCCGTAGCCGAGCAGGATCAGCCCGTCGGCCTTGTGGCTGTCCTGATAGTCCGCGTGCCAATCGTCGGACAGCTGCTGGAACGAGATCAGCAGGTCATAGCCCAGGCGTGCGGCCGCGCGGGTGATCGAGCCCAGCATGGAGAGGAAGAACGGATTGATCAGCGAATCGTCGGCGGTCGGGTCTTCGAACAGCAGCAGTGCCACCGTGGCGGAGCTCTGCCGGCGCAGGCTCGAGGCGTGCTTGTCGACCGTGTAGTGGAGTTCCTTCGCCACCGCCTGCACACGTCGGCGCGTTTCCTCGTTGACCAGCGGGCTGCCGCGCAGCGCGCGCGATACCGTTGCCTGCGATACGCCGGCGCGGTAGGCGATGTCGAACGACGTGGGTTTCGATTTCATCCGGGCCATGATCGCACGGGCAGCGTGCACCGCGGCGCGGACGGTTGTCCGGATAAATTCCGGGCGCGAGAAAGGGGCATAAGCCTCCTGTTTTGACACATAAATGCGCTATCGCGCCTTTATTCGTCAAAAAAAGCAGTGCCATTTGACACCTCTTCGACGTGGCGAATAGCGTCGGCTCCCATGACGCAGCGCACCAACCACCGCCAGACCGCCCGCACCGAGCAGCCGCTCGTGCCGGCCTTCCTGCGCGTGGTCGAGCCGCGAATTTCGCTCGTACTTGTACTCGTACTTCTTATTACCTCCGGAGGTGCGGGTTAGGGCGCGCGTCGATAGAACACCACGACACGAACACTAAAAAAACCCCGCACCCGGCAACGAGTGCGGGGTTTTTTATTGCCCTGGCCTGGCCGGCAGGCTGTTGAAAACAGCCTGCCGGGGCGATCCAGGGATGGATCGCACGGGGATCAATCGCGGATGCGATTGGTTCCCGGAGAACGTGGGCAAGCTCCGCTTGCACCGTTCGATTGGAAAAAGGGCAAAAGCCCTTTTTCAACAACCGGAATGAAGCAGACATGAAACCGACAGATTCCAACGTAGCAAGCATCACTCCCGTCCCGCGCGAACGCGTACGCGTGTTCGACACCACGCTGCGCGACGGCGAGCAGGCGCCCGGCTTTTCCATGACGCGGGCGCAGAAGCTGCGCATCGCCCACGCGCTCGCCGAACTCGGCGTCGACATCATCGAGGCGGGTTTCCCGCAGGCCTCCGACGGCGATTTCGCCTCGGTGCAGGCGATTGCGCATGAAGTCCGCAGCGCGGCGATCTGCGCGCTGGCGCGCTGCCAGCGCGGCGATATCGAAACCGCGGCGCGCGCACTGGAGCCGGCTGCGCGCGGACGCATCCATGTGTTCATCGCGACCAGCCCGCTGCATCGCGAGCACAAGCTCGGCATGAGCCGCGCGCAGGTCATCGATGCCGCCGTCGCCGGCGTGCGCCGCGCCGCGGAACTGTGTGGCGATGTGGAATTTTCTGCAGAAGACGCGATGCGTACGGAACCGGACTACCTGGCCGAGGTGTTCAGCGCCGTCGTCGAGGCTGGCGCGACGACGCTGAACGTGCCCGACACCGTCGGCTACATCACGCCGTCGGAAATGTTCGAGCGCATCGGCTACCTGCGCAGGAACGTGCGCGGTGTGGAGCGCGCGGTGCTGTCGGTGCATTGCCACGACGACCTGGGCATGGCCGTGGCGAACAGTCTCGCCGCGGTGTCGGCCGGCGCACGCCAGGTCGAATGCACCTTGACCGGCATCGGCGAGCGCGCCGGCAATGCGGCGCTGGAAGAGATCGCAATGGCGCTCAAGACGCGCGCGGAGCTGTTCGGCGTGGAAACCGGCCTGCGCACGCCGCGTCTGTATCCGACGGCGCGCCTGCTCGCACAGATCACCGGCCACGCGATTCCGCGCAACAAGTCCGTCGTTGGCGACAACGCGTTCGCGCACGAGTCCGGCATCCACCAGCACGGCATGCTCAAGCATCGCGGCACCTACGAAATCATGCGTCCGGAAGACGTCGGGTTCGCGCGCTCGCAGCTGGTGCTCGGCAAGCACAGCGGCCGGCATGCGCTGCGCGAGCGCCTGGCTGCGCTGGGCCATACCCCGGATGAGGCGGAGCTCGACCAGATCTTCACGCGCTTCAAGACCCTCGCCGACAAGAAGCGCGAAGTGTTCGACAGCGACCTCGAAGCGCTCGCGCTGGGCCGCGACGCCGAGGCACTGGGACCCTGGCGCATCGTGCATCTGCATGCGGCCTCGCACCTGGGCGGCAGCGCGTCGGCCTCGGTGCGCCTGCAGCATGAGGACGGCAGCCAGTCCAGCGAGGCGGCGATCGGCGACGGCCCGGTCGACGCGACCTTGCGCGCGATCGGCCGCGCCGTACGTCAGGACTTCGAACTGATCGATTTCCAGATTCGCGCGCTGTCCGAAGGCGGCGACGCGCAGGGCCAGGCGACGCTCGGCGTGCGCCATGCGGGCCGCGAACTGCGCGGCCGCGGCATCTCCACCGACATCGTCGAGGCGGCGGCGCTGGCAGCGCTGGAAATCGTCAACCGCATCGAACGCAGCAAACCCGATACCGCCGCGCACGCGGCTGCGAACCACGCCTGAGGACATTTCATGAAGACGCCCGCTTACATCTGGCACAACGGACGCATAAAACCCTGGCAGGACGCCAGCGTCAGCGTCGGCGCGCATGCGCTGCACTACGGTTCGTCGGTATTCGAAGGCGAGCGTGTCTACGCCACGCCGCAGGGACCGATGTTCTTCCGCCTGCGCGACCACACCGAGCGGCTGTTCCATTCGGCGCGCGTCTATGACCTCGGCATCGCCTATAGCGCCGACGAGATCGACCAGGCCTGCGCGGAGGTGATGCTGGCGAACAAGCTCGGCAGCGCCTATCTGCGACCCATCATCTACCGCTCGGGCTTCACCTTCAGCCTGGCGCCGCCGCTGGATACCGCGGTCGACGTCGCGGTGATCGCGATCGAGTGGGGCAGCATGCACGGCGCCGCAGCCCTTGAGAACGGCGTCGATGTCTGCGTCAGCTCGTGGAACCGCGCCGCGCCGAATACCTATCCGAGCGGCGCCAAGGCCGGCGGCAATTACCTCAACAGCCAGCTGATCGCGCGCGAAGCGGTCAACGGCGGTTTCGTCGAAGGCATCGCGCTCGCGCCCGGCGGCCTGCTCAGCGAAGGCGCCGGTGAAAATCTGTTCATTGTGCGCAACGGCAAGATCTATACCCCGCCGGCCGGTGCCAGCATCCTCTGCGGCATCACGCGCGACACGGTGATGACGCTCGCGCAGGAGCTGGGCTACGCGATTCACGAGCAGCCCATGCCGCGCGAGATGCTGTATTTCGCCGACGAAGTGTTCCTGACCGGCACGGCGGCGGAAATCACGCCGGTGCGTTCGGTCGATCGCAAGCCGGTCGGCACGGGCACGCCCGGCCCCGTGACCAAAGCACTGCAGCGCGCGTTCTTCGGCCTGTTCGACGGCACTACCGAAGACCAGTGGGGCTGGCTCACGCCCGTGCGCACCCGCGCCTATGCGCAGGAGGCTGCGTGATGGCCGCGCGTACGCTGTTCGAAAAACTGTGGGACGCGCATGTCGTGAAAGCGGCGACACCGGCCACGCCGGGGATTCTCTACATCGACCTGCACCTGATTCATGAAGTGACCTCACCGCAAGCCTTCGCCGAGCTGCGTGCCCGCGGCCTGAGCGTGCGCTGTCCCGAACGCACGCTGGCGACGCTGGACCATTCGACGCCGACCGCGCCGTTCGACGATCTTGGCCAGCCGGTCTATGCGAGCGAGGAAGCGGCCGCCCAGGTTGGCGAGCTGGAAAAGAACTGCGCCCAGTTCGGCATCCGCCTCAATGGCTGGAGCAGCGAACACCGCGGCATCGTGCATGTGATCGGCCCGGAACTCGGTGCGACCCAGCCCGGCATGACCATCGTCTGCGGCGACAGCCACACCTCTACCCACGGCGCGTTCGGTGCACTGGCATTCGGCATCGGCACGACCGAGGTCGGTCATGTGCTCGCGACCCAATGCCTGCTGCAGAACAAGCCGAAGACGCTCGCGATCGAGGTCGACGGCGATCTGCCGGCCGGCTGCAGCGCGAAGGATCTGGTGCTGCACATCATCGGCCAGATCGGCGTCAACGGCGGCACCGGCCACGTCATCGAATACCGCGGCGGCGCGATCCGGGCACTGTCGATGGAACAGCGCATGACCGTGTGCAACATGGCGATCGAAGCCGGTGCGCGCGCCGGCCTGATCGCGCCGGACGAGGTGACTTACGACTACCTGCGCGGCCGTCCCTACGCGCCGCAGGGCGAGGACTGGGACAAGGCCGTCGCCGGCTGGAACACGCTCGCGAGCGATGCCGGTGCGCGCTACGACCGCACGGTGCACATCGACGCGGCGCGCGTGCGCCCGACCGTCACCTACGGCACGCATCCGGGCATGGTCGTCGCGCTCGAGGCCAGCGTGCCGCTGCCGGCGACGCTGCAGGAGCGCCGCGCGCTCGACTACATGCGCGTCGAGGCGGGCAAGCCGCTGGCCGGCATGGCCGTCGACGTGGTCTTCGTCGGTAGCTGCACCAACTCGCGCATCAGCGACCTGCGCGATGCGGCCGACGTGCTGCGCGGACGCCGACTCGCCTCGGGCGTGCGCATGCTCGTGGTGCCCGGCTCGCTCGCGATCAAGCGCGAAGCCGAGCGCGAAGGGCTGGATCAGGTCTTCCGCGCCGCCGGTGCGGAATGGCGTGAACCGGGCTGCTCGATGTGCATCGCGATGAACGGCGACCTGGCCCAGCCGGGACAACTCGTCGTCAGCACGTCCAACCGCAATTTCGAAGGCCGCCAGGGACCGGGCGCGCGCACCGTGCTCGCAAGCCCCGCCGTGGCCGCTGCCTCCGCCGTCGCCGGCTGCATCGCCGATCCGCAATCCCTGCTGCAGGAACAGGCTGCATAAACATGTCGACCAACCGACCGATCACCCACATCCGTTCGCGCACCGCGGTGCTCGCGCACGAGAACATCGATACCGACCGCATCATCCCGGCGCGGTTTCTGACAACGACGCAGCGCGACGGCCTCGGCCGCTACGCGTTCAATGACTGGCGCTACGCCGCCGACGGCACGCCGGATCCCGCATTCGAACTCAACAAGACCGCCGCGCGCGGCTGCGAGATCCTCGTCGCGGGACGCAACTTCGGCTGCGGTTCCTCCCGTGAGCACGCGCCCTGGGCGCTGCTCGATTTCGGCCTGCGCGCGGTGCTCAGCTCCGAGATCGCGGACATCTTCCGCAACAACGCGCTGAAGAACGGCCTGCTCGCGGTCGTGCTCAGCGAATCGGAACACCGCTATCTGCTCGCCAATCCGGGCATCGAGCTTGCGATCGACGTCGCTGCGCAGACCATCGAGCTGTCCGACGGCGGCCGCTTCAGCTTCCAGCTCGACGCCTTCGCCAAGCACTGCCTGCTGGCCGGTGTCGACCAGCTCGGCTTCCTGCTCGCCCACAACGACGCCATCGGGCAGTTCGAGCGCCAGCGTGGAGAAGCCGCATGAAGGCGCGCATTGCCGTGCTGCCGGGCGACGGCATCGGTCCGGAAGTCACCGCCGCCGCGGTCAGCGTGCTGCGTCACGTCGCTGCGCTCCAGAGTCACGATTTCGAGTTCAGTGAGCACGCGATCGGCGGCTGCGCGATCGACGCGCACGGCGACCCGCTGCCCGCCGAGACGCTGATTGTCTGCAAGCAGGCCGATGCGGTGATGCTCGGCGCTGTCGGTGGACCGCAGTGGTCCGACCCCAAGGCCAAACTGCGGCCGGAACAGGGACTGCTACGCCTGCGTGCCGAACTCGGCGTATTCGCGAACCTGCGCCCGGTACGCGTGCATCCGCGCCTGGCCGATCTGTCACCGCTCAAGAACGAGCGCCTCGCCGGCGTCGATCTGCTGTTCGTGCGTGAACTCACGGGCGGCGCCTATTTCGGTGCGAAGACGCGCACGCCCGACACGGCGACTGATGAGACGCGCTACACCACGGCGGAGATCGAGCGCGTGCTGCGCCGCGCGTTCCAGCTCGCCCGCACGCGCAGCCGCCGCGTCACCTCGGTCGACAAGGCCAATGTGCTGGAAACCTCGCGCCTGTGGCGCGAAACCACGCAGCGCGTCGCGCACGAATTCCCGGATGTCGCGCTGGAACACCAGCTCGTCGATTCGATGGCGATGCTGCTGCTGACGCGCCCGGCTGCGTACGACGTCATCGTCACCGAGAACCTGTTCGGCGACATCCTGACCGACGAAGCCGCGGCGCTTGCCGGTTCACTCGGCCTGCTGCCGTCGGCCTCGCTCGGCGAAGGCACGCGCGGCCTGTACGAACCGATCCATGGCTCCGCACCCGACATCGCCGGCCGCGGTGTTGCCAATCCGCTCGGCGCGATCCTGTCGGCGGCGCTGCTGCTGCGGCATTCGCTGGGCCTGGACGCCGAGGCCGCGACGATCGAGCGCGCGGTCGACTGCGTCATCGAAGCCGGCGTGCTCACGCGTGATCTGGGCGGAACCGCCGGTACGCGCGAAAGCACGGCAGCGGTCATCGCCGCGCTCAGCGAGCGTGCCGCGGCGCAGGAGGCGGCATGAATCGTTTCGACGCATTGGGGCGTTGCGGCGCCGTGGTGGCGCAAGACGACGCTGCCGTCGCGATGGCAACTTGTCGTGATGTCCCATTTGCGTATCGGCCTGCGCACCGCGGCCGCGACGCCGCGACTTGCCACGCGACCCTCAATTCACTAGCGCTTTCGCCAGCAAATTTCGCCACGGAAGGTTTTCCCCATGCGCAGTAACGCCATCAAACACGGCCCCGACCGCGCGCCGGCGCGCGCCATGCTGCGTGCGACCGGCCTGGACGACGCAGCCATCGCCAGGCCGCTGATCGCGGTCGTGCACACCTGGTCCAACGTCAGCCCCTGCAACCTCAATCTGCGTGACCTCGCCACCGCGGCCAGCGACGGGATCCGCGCAGCCGGCGGCACGCCGATCGAATTCAACACCGTCGCCGTGACCGACGGCATTGCCATGGGCACGTCGGGCATGCGTGCCTCGCTGGTCAGCCGCGAAATCATTACCGATTCGATCGAACTCGCCGTCGACGGCCACTGCCTCGACGCGATGGTCGTGCTGTGCGGCTGCGACAAGACGATTCCCGCCGCGGCCATGGCGCTCGCGCGGCTCAACATCCCCGGCGTCGCGCTGTACGGCGGCAGCATCGCGCATGGCCGTCTCGACGGCCGCTCGATCACGGTGCAGGACGTGTTCGAGGCGGTCGGCGCGCATGGCGCCGGCAAATTGTCGAATGAGAAATTGTGCCAGGTGGAAAAAACCGCCTGCCCCGGCGCCGGCGCCTGCGGCGGCCAGTTCACCGCGAACACCATGGCCATGGTGCTGACCGCGCTGGGCCTGTCGCCGCTGGGCCTCAACGACATTACCGCGACCGACCCGGCCAAGCGTGCGGCGGCGTTCCGCTGCGGCGAGCTCGTGCTCGAGTGCTTCACCAGGCAGCGCCTGCCGCGAGACTTGCTGACACCGACCGCGTTCCGCAACGCCGCACGCCTGGTCGCGGCCACGGCCGGCTCGACCAACGCCGTGCTGCATCTGCTCGCGATTGCGCGCGAAGCCGGCGTCGCACTGACGCTGGAAGACTTCGAAAGCGCCTCGCGCGACACGCCGGTCATCGCTGACCTCAAGCCCGGCGGCCGCTATACCGCGGTGGAACTGACCCAGGTCGGTGGCGCCGGCCTCGTCGCCGCGGCGATGCGCGAAGGCGGCCTGCTCGACGACGCGCCGACGGTCACCGGCCTTTCGCTGTTCGCCGAACTCGATGCGGCGG
This sequence comes from Lysobacterales bacterium, assembly GCA_013298265.1. Lineage (GTDB taxonomy): Bacteria > Pseudomonadota > Gammaproteobacteria > Xanthomonadales > Rhodanobacteraceae > Tahibacter. The sequence goes on from JAAFHE010000050.1 coordinate 9,916, forward strand.
CGCCGACGATGGACGGCCAGGACGTGGTGCGTCCGGTCAGCGCGCCGCTCAAGCCGCGCGGCGGCTATTCGATCCTCTACGGCAACGTCGCGCCGGATGGCTGCGTGCTCAAGCTCGCCGGTGCGGGACGCTTGCGCCATGAGGGACCGGCGCGTGTGTTCGACAGCGAGGAGCTGGCCTTCGCCGCGGTGATGGCCGGCGCGATAAAGGCCGGCGATGTCGTCGTGATCCGCAACGAAGGCCCGGCCGGCGGACCCGGCATGCGCGAGATGCTCGCGGTCACGGCGGCGCTGGTCGGCCGCGGCCTCGGCAACGACGTCGCGCTGATCACCGACGGCCGCTTCAGCGGCGCGACGCACGGTTTCATGGTTGGCCATATCGCGCCGGAAGCCGCGCGCGGCGGGCCGATCGGACTGCTGCATGAAGGCGACCATCTCGTCATCGATGCCGAATTGCGCACCTTGTCCACCGACGCGCCGCTCGAAGAGCGCCGCGCAACCTGGCAGCCGCCGGCGGCGAAGGTCGTTACGGGCGTGCTCGCCAAGTACGCGCGCCTCGTCGGCTCGGCGGCGGAAGGGGCGGTGACGCATGGCTAGTCCGTCGCGCGAGCTGTCCCGCGCTCTGGCCCGCTCCTCCCAGCTCGCTGGGGGAGCAGTGCGCCGCAACGTGGGCACTCTCGTTCTATTCCGACTTTCGCTTCAACGCGCCGCCTGACCACTGTCGGCGCCAATAAATCCATCAGTCCACAAATCCTCGGAGACTTCGTATGACCACCACTGTACCGACCACCGCCGCTCTGCAAACCGCCCGCATCACCGTCCTCGGCTACGGCAGCCAGGGCCGCGCACATGCCCTGAACCTTCGGGACTCCGGGCTCGATGTGACCGTCGGCGTGCGCCGCGGCGGGCCGTCCTGGGAGAAGGCGCGGGCCGACGGCCTCAAGGTCGCCGAACCCGCGGCGGCGGTGAAGGACGCCGATCTCGTCGCGGTACTGACGCCCGACATGGTACAGCCGGCGCTGTACGACGAGGCCATCGCGACCAACCTCAAGCCGAACGCGGCGCTGCTGTTCGCGCACGGCTTCAACGTGCACTTCAAGCAGATCGCGCCGCGTAGCGACATCGACGTGATCCTGGTTGCGCCGAAGGGTCCGGGCGCGCTGGTGCGGCGCGAATACGAGAAGGGCCACGGCGTGCCGTGCATCTACGCGATCGAGCAGGACGCCAGCGGCAGCGCGCGCGACAAGGTGCTGGCGTATGCGGCCGGCATCGGCGGTGCACGCGCAATGCTGATCGAGACCAGCTTTGCCGAGGAAACCGAGACCGATCTGTTCGGCGAACAGGCGGTGCTCTGCGGCGGTGCGACCGAACTCGTGCTGGCCGGATTCGAGACCCTGACCGAAGCGGGCTACCAGCCGGAAATCGCGTACTACGAAGTGCTGCACGAGCTCAAGCTCATCGTCGACCTGCTGCACGAAGGCGGGCTCGCGAAGATGCACCAGTTCATTTCCGAGACCGCGCAGTACGGCGATCTGACCCGCGGTCCGCGCGTCGTCGACGCCGACACCAAGGCGCGCATGAAGCAGATCCTGACCGAGATCCAGCAAGGCCAGTTCGCGCGCGAGTGGACCGCGGAATATAAGGCCGGCAACGGCAACTACCGCGCGCTCAAGCAGCGCGATCTGGCCCATCCGATCGAACAGGTCGGTGCCAGCCTGCGTGCGCGCATGCCCTGGCTGAACCCGGCGCAGCCGACCTTGACCACGGTGGCACCGCCTGCGGCGGATGCCCCATTCAAACGGAGTGCCTGACATGGACGGGGGGCGGGAC
>JAAFHE010000501.1 GCA_013298265.1 Lysobacterales bacterium
CTGGAAGGACGGCGGGGCGCAGCCGACCGTGGCGCAGCTGCAGCAAGGCTGCCTCGGCATTGCCGCCGGCGCGGACTGTCGCTTCGACGAAACCTATGTGCCGGGCTCGTTCGATACGCTAGTGCCGCCGCGCGCGGCACCCGTGACGGTCGATGCACGTTTCAACGGTAGCTGGTTCGATCCGTCGCGCAGCGGCGAAGGCATCGCCCTGGAAGTGCTCGACGGTGGACGCGCCATCGTATACTTTTTTACGTTCTCACCCGCCGGAACGCAGCCGGCGCAGGCCTGGCTCGTCGGCGACGGCAAGGTCGTGCCCGGCGGCATCGCGTTCGACACGGTCTACCATCGCCCGAGCCGGCCTGACGGCGGCCCGGTAGCAAGCGATGCGACGGACTGGGGCCGCCTGTTCATCGGCTTCTCCGACTGCAACAGTGGTGAGCTGCGCTGGGAAGGCCCGCAAGGCTGGGGCCGCAAGACCGTGCCGCTGAAGCGGCTGACCGCACTGAAGGGGCTGGGCTGCGGAAACTCCCTACCCGCGCCGGCGCAGGCCAGCGGCTCGTGGTTCGATCCGCGCCGCGGCGGTTCCGGCTTTCATGTGGAGCAGTTCGACAGCAACCGCTTCCTCGTCATGTATTACGGCGCACCCGGCAGCAGTGATTTCGTCGGCTGGGCCAGCGGTGTGGCGACCGGCGACCTGGCGGCCGGCGCGACGGTCGATCTCGCTACCGTGACCGGTCCGGTCTTCGGCGATGCCTACGATCCGGCCGCGGTGGTCAATCATCCCGCCGCGATCAGCCTGCAGATCCGGCTCGGCTGCCGCAGCGGCACAGCTACATTCACCCAGGCCGGCGGTGTGCCGGTCGCGTTGAGCCTGCAACGCCTGACCGCGCCCGATGACGTCGCGCCCTGCACTGCCAATTGACCGAGAAAACCGACCATGAAAACACCGCTGCTGTTAACCGCCTCGCTGGCGCTGCTCGCCGGCTGCACCTGGGTCAAGCTCGACGATGCCGGCGCGCGCGTGCGCGTCGCCTATGACGGCCGTGTCGACGGTTGCGACAAGGCCGGCGAGGTCAGCGTCTCGGTCAAGGACCGCGTCGGCTTCTACGATCGCAACGACCTGAAGGTCAAGGACGAACTCGAGACGCTCGCGCGCAACCAGGCGATCAGCCTGCCGGCCGACACCATCGTTGCGCTCGGCGCGCCGCGCAACGGCGAGCAGTCGTTCACTGCGTATCGCTGCGGTGCGATGCGGCGCACGGCCACCGACCGCGATACACCGCCGCCGACGCGAGAGAAGGGCGGCGCGGAGACTTATCCGGTGCGGTAGTGCTGCGCTTGGACGCTAGCGAGGCTAAACATCAAGCAAAACTCTGCGAAGCCGCAAAGACGTGAAAGAGCCCTCCCCTTGAAGGGGAGGGCTTTCCGGCTTCGCTCTTACGATTCCCGATTCCCGATTCCCGTTCAGCGCACCGGCTTGCCGTCCGCATCCACGACCTTGACCTCGCCTACGTTCAGCGCGCGCACACCGGCTTCGATCTTCGACAGATCGCCGACGATGACCCAGGTCAGCGCATCGGGCCTGATGACTTCGCGCGCGGCGGCGCGGATGTCGTCTTCCTTCTGTCCTTCGACGCGCTGCTTGAACGTCTGCACGTAATCATCCGGACGGCCGTTGCGCACGATGTCGATGACGGCGCCGAGTACGGACGCCGTGGTTTCGAAGCGCCCGGGCAGTTCCCGTATGTCGTTGTTGCGCACCTTGTCGATTTCCTCGCGCGTGATCGGCCGCGCCCCGTTGATGTCGCGCGCCTCCTTGATCAGCTCCCGGATCGACTCGGCGGTCTTGTCCGTCTGCACCGGCGCGTACAGCAGGAACAGGCCCGGCCCTTCGGCCGACTGCATCAGGCTGAGCACGCCGTAGGCCCAGTGCTTGTCTTCGCGCAGGTTCATGTTGAGGCGCGAAGTAAAGCTGCCGCCAAGGATCGTGTTCATGGTGCCGATCTCGAGGTAGTTCCTGGCGCGCGAGGACGGCGCGGTTTCGCCGGCGAGGATCAGTGACTGCTGCGCGCCGGGACGATCCATCAGGAATACGCGCGGCCTGGAGGGCTGCGCGACCGCCCCGACAGCCGGTTTTTTCAGCGCCGCCGACGGCGCCTTCCAGTCGCCGAACACGGCATCGAGTTCGCGCGTGATTTCCGCCAGCGTGGTATCGCCGGCGACCATGATGCGGGCGTTATCCGGACGGATGAAATCGCGGTGATAGTCGGCCAGATCCTGCGCCGTCAGCGAGCGGATCGAGTCCGCGGTGCCCGAGCCGGTCAACGGAATCGCGTACGGATGGCCTTCGCCATAGACCAGCGGCGGCAACAGACGCAGCGCGATCGACACGGGCTGGGTGCGTTCCTGAGCGATGCTCGACAGCCACAGGCCGCGCACGCGCTCCAGGTCGGTCGACGCGAACGCCGGGTTACGCACGATCTCGGCGAACAGGGCCAGCGAAGGCTTGAGCTGCGCCTTCAACGCGTCCATCGAGACCGCCGCCGCATCAAGGCCGGCACCGGCGCTGATGCCTACGCCGAGTTCTTCCTGGCGTTTGGCAATCTGCAGTGCATCCAGCGAACGCGTGCCTTCGTCGAGCATGGCCATGGCGAACGACGCGGTGCCGAGCTTGCGGCCCTGGTCGGAGGCATAGCCACCGTCGAACTGCAGGCTCAGCTGCACGACCGGCAGCGACGTGCGCCGCGCCAGCACGACCTCGATGCCGTTGCGCAGCTTGCCGCGCTCGATCGCGGGAAAGGTCAGGTCCGGAAAGCGGTCAACCGTAGGCAGGCCCTTGCTGCGATCGACGCTTTCCGGCGCGACGCTGTAGTCGGCGAATGGCTCCACGACGAGCGTATAGTCACCGCGCGCAATCCAGGCTTTTGCAGCATTGTGTACATTAGCGACAGTGGCCGCGTCCAGGCGCGCAAGACTCGCCTTGTACGAGGCGGGATCGCCGTTGTAGACCTGGCCTTCGGCCAGGGTGCGCGCCTTGCCCGCACCACCGACCTTCTCGACGCTGCGCACGACGCCGGCCAGGATCGAGGTCTTCACGCGCTTGAGCTCTTCCTCGGTCGGTCCCTTGTCGAGGAAGCGCTGCCATTCCTCCGCGATGACCTGTTCCACGCGCGCCGGATCGACGCCCTGCTTCACGTCGACATCGAGGCCGAACAGGCTCGCCAGCTCCATCGGTTCGATGCTGACGCTGACAGAATCGGCCAGCTGTTCGCGATAGATCAGGCGCTCGTACAGACGCGAGGTCTTGCCGCCGCCGAGGATCGCCGCGGCGATCTGCAGGTGGCTCAGATCCGCCGTATGGCGCTGCGGCACATTCCAGCTGCGATAGATGCGCACCTGCGCAACACGGTCCTGCGCAACGTCGCGCGACGAGTCGGTGCGCGGCGCGACCCAGGCCTCACGCCGCGCGAGCGGCGGGCCGGAGCCGATCGCGCCGAAATACTTCTGCATCTTTTCCTTGGCCGTCGCGACATCGATATCGCCGGCCAGCACGACCGTCGTGTTAGCCGCGCCGTAGTAGTCACGGAACCACTGCTTGACGTCATCGAGGGTGGCTGCATTGAGATCGTCCATCGAGCCGATGGTGTCCCAGCGATACGGATGGCCTTCGGGAAAGCTCGCGCGCAGGATGCGTTCGTAAGCCAGGCCGTAGGGCTCGTTGTCGCCCTGGCGCTTTTCGTTCTGCACTACGCCACGCTGTTCGTCGAGCACCTTCTGGTCGATCGCGCCGAGCAGATGGCCCATGCGGTCGGACTCCAGCCATAGTGTCATGTCCAGCGCCGTGGTCGGCACCGTCTCGAAATAGTTGGTGCGG
>JAAFHE010000500.1 GCA_013298265.1 Lysobacterales bacterium
GCGGCGCGCATCTGGTTCTCGCTCGCGCGCGACGGCCTGCTGCCGTCGTGGTTCGCGAAGGTGCATCCGCGCTACGGCACACCGTACCGGCCGACGCTGATCCTCGGCGTGCTCACGGGGCTGGCCGCCGGCGCGCTGCCGATCGGCGATCTGGCTGAACTCGTCAATGTCGGCGTGCTCTGCGCCTTCATCGTGATCTGCGCGTCCATCGTGGTGCTGCGCCGTACACGGCCGGAGGTCAGGCGCGCGTTCCGCACGCCGCTGGTGCCGCTGGTGCCTATCATCGGCATCGTGTTCTCGATCTGGCTGCTGACCGGCCTGCCGCTGGTGACCTGGGAGCGCTTCGGCCTGTGGATGCTGGCGGGGCTCGTGATCTATTTCGGCTACGGCATACGCCATAGCGGGCTGGCGAAGAAGTCGTAGACCCTGTCGGCGCAACCGGCCCGGGCTAGCGCCCGGGCCAGGCGCGGATCTCGCGCAGGTTCTTCAATGCGCGTTGCCATAGCTGTTCGAAGCCTTCGGTGAGCTGCGCGGCGAGGCTTGCGTCCTGCACCAGCAGCGACGCGAAGCGGCCTTCGCCGACGAAGGGATGGTCCAGCGCGAGGATCACGGTGTCGTCGTCGACGACATGGAAGGGATGGCCCATCTCGCCGCTGTAGCGCACGCCGCTGAGGGTGCGCGTGGACGCGGCGAATTCGCGCAGGAACTCCAGCAGGCGCGGCGCGGAGCGGTCGCTGAAACCGAAGATCACGCGGTGTTCCACGCCGCTGCGCTCGCGTTCGCGCGCAATCGCCTTGAGCACGTCGAAGCCCTGCTCGCGCAGCGTGCGCATGGCATTGATGTCGCCGCTTTCGAGGTAGGACAGCACGCGCTGTCGCGCGCCGGCGAGGCGGCTGACATGGCGCTTGATGTGGCTGTCGGCACCCAGTGCGAGATCGACGCGCGCCTGGCTGCCCTTGAGCTTGCGCGGCAGCTTCTCGAACGCCGCGCGCAAGCCGGCCGAGGCGGTCGCGAACGCCTCGGCGCGTTCGCGCGCGAGGGCGTTCAGGCGTTCGATCAGCGGCTCCGGCGGCAGCGCCGCGTAGAGCTGCGGGCGCGAGCGGCGCACTTCGATCAGGCCGAGGCGCGCGAGTTTCTCCATCGCGGCGTAGATCTTCGAGGTCGGGATGTCGCCTTCGCGGCACAGAGTGGCGGCGTCGCTGAGGCCGTGCACGGCCAGCGTGACGAGCGCGCGCTTCTCGTAGCTGCCGAAACCCGCTTCGTCGAGCAGGCCGAATTCGGCCCAGGCCACGCGCATGTCTACTCCACAAAGTAGATGAATCGGGCCGAGTGTCTGCCGATACTGAAATCCCCGCAACCCGCAAGGAATCACCATGAATGCCGCTGCCAGACCCGCCGGTGTGATGCCGCTGCGCTTCGTCGAATCGGTCGATGCGATGCGCAGTTTCTACCTCGACAAGCTTGGTTTCGAACACCTCATGGGCGTGGTCGGCAAGGACGGCCAGCTCGATTTCGCGATCGTCCAGCGCGCCGGTGCGATGCTCATGCTGTCGCGGCCTCAGGACGGCGGCACGCTGACCGGCGCGGTCGAGATCTATGTCGAGGCCGATGATGTCGACGCCTACCACGACCAGCTCGCCGGCGACGGCATCACGATCACGCAGCCGCTGTCCACGCAGTGGTGGGGCGACCGCAATTTCGCGGTGGTCGATCCGGCCGGTCATACGATCTGGTTCTGGAAGACGGTCGGCGAGATGGAGCCGCCGGCGGGCGTCACGCTGATCTGACCACGCTGATCAGATCACTCTGATCAGAGCAGCCGCCTGACCGCACGCAGGCCGTCGCAGCGCCAACCGCGCCTGCGCCGGCCGCGTGCTACCACTGTCCTGGGATTCCATACACAATCCGGCACTCCCCGTACGGAACCCTCCGCGTGCCGGCATTCGCCTATCAAGCCCTCGACGCCAGCGGCAAGACCCAGCGCGGCGTTCTGCAGGGCGATACCGCGCGGGCCGTGCGCCAGATCCTGCGCGAGCGCGGGCTGAATCCGCTGGATGTGACCGCGGTCGACGAGAAGCAGCAAAGCTCGCCGCTGGGCCGGCGTGGCCTGTCGACGCCGCAGCTCGCGCTGTTCACGCGCCAGCTCGCGACCCTGCTCGCGGCCGGACTGCCGATCGACGAAGCGCTCGCCGCACTCGGCGAACAGGGCGAGGACGAGCGCTCCCGCAGCCTCGTCGTCGCGCTGCGCTCGCGGGTCATGGAAGGCGCCGGGCTGGCCGCGGCGTTTGCCGACTACCCGGAAAGTTTTCCGGAAATCTATCGGGCGTCGATCGCCGCGGGCGAGCAGTCCGGACGGCTGTCGACCGTGCTCGAACGCCTTGCCGACTACGCCGAATCCCGCGATGCGCTGCGCCAGCAGATGCTGACCGCACTGGCCTATCCGATCCTGCTCAGTCTCGTCGCCGTCGCCGTGGTCACGGGACTGCTGGTCTACGTGGTGCCGCAGATCGTCGGTGTGTTCGCCAGCATGAAGCAGGATCTGCCGCTGCCGACGACGCTGCTGATCGGCCTGTCCGAACTGGTCAAGCGCTGGGGCATCGTGTGCTTCGTCGGACTCGTCGCGGTGCTGTTCGCGCTGCGCTTTGCGCTGCGGCGCGACGCGGTGCGCATGGTCTGGCATCGCTGGCTGCTGCGCCTGCCCCTGGTTGGCAAGCTCACGCGTGCGTCGAACACGGCACGCGCGGCGCGCACCCTGGCCTTGCTCAGCGCGAGTGCGGTGCCGCTGCTCGATGCACTCGCGATCTCGGCCCAGGTCGTGCCCAACCTGCCCATGCGCGAAGCGCTGCGCCGCGCCGCGCACAAGGTGCGCGAAGGCGGGGCCTTCTCGCGCGCACTGGCCGACAGCGGCTATTTCCCGCCGGTGGCCGTGCGTCTGATCGCCAGCGGCGAACGCTCGGGCCAGCTCGAGCGCATGCTCGACGAGGCTGCGGCGCACCAAGCGCGGGAACTCGATCGCTGGCTCGCGGTGCTGACCGCGGTGCTCGGTCCCGCGGTGATCCTGCTGGTCGGCGCGATGGTGCTGTTCATCGTGCTCGCGATCCTGCTGCCGATCTTCAACCTCAACCAGATGGTGAAGTGAGCGAGGGTGCCGCGCCGATGATCCGCTTCGACCAGGTCACCAAGCGCTACCCGTCGGGGCACGAGGCCGTGCACGAGCTGTCGTTCGAGCTCGGCGCCGGCGAGATGGCCTTCGTGACCGGGCATTCCGGCGCGGGCAAGAGCACCTTGCTCAAGCTCATCGCGCTGATCGAACGGCCGACGCGCGGGCATGTCACGGTCAACGGGCAGAACCTGCACGGCCTGCGCCGCGGCCGCATCCCGGAACTGCGCCGCGGCATCGGCATGGTGTTCCAGGATCACCGCCTGCTGATGGACCGCAGCGTCTACGACAACGTCGCGCTGCCGCTGATCATCGCCGGCCTGTCGCGCGAGGAGATCGCCAAGCGTGTGCGTGCCTCGCTCGACAAGGTCGGCCTGCTCGAACGCGAGCGCTCCGAACCGGTGACGCTGTCCACCGGCGAGCAGCAGCGCGTCGGCATCGCGCGCGCGATCGTGGCCAAGCCCTCCGTGCTGATCGCCGACGAGCCTACCGGCAACCTGGACCCGCAGCTCTCGGCCGAGATCATGCGGCTGTTCGCCGATTTCCAGCAGGTCGGTACGACGGTGCTGATCGCCAGCCACGACCTGCCGCTGGTCAAGCGCATCGGCAAGCGCGTGCTCGTGCTCAACCACGGGCGCCTGCTCGACGACTGGCGCCCGGGAGGCGACTGAATGTTCGCGAAAAAGCCCAGCGGCAACCGTCTCAAGCCGAACG
>JAAFHE010000502.1 GCA_013298265.1 Lysobacterales bacterium
AGCGACTTCGTTACCATCATCGCGAACTACATCCCGCTGCAGGATGCCTACGGCGGCCCCAACTACTTCACGATGGATCCCGACGGCATCTATGAAATCCACATCGACAACAACGGCGATGCCCGCGAAGATCTGACCTACCGTTTCAAGTTCCGCTATGACCTCAAGAACATCGCGCTGCAGGTCGGCGGCCAGGCCGTGGCGATTCCCCTGCGCAACGCCGGCCCGATCAACGCGATGGACTCCTCGGCGCGCAATGACGCTGAACTGTTCACCGTGAGCCAGATCCGCGGCCCGCGCACGCCGACGGCGGTCGGCGCGTTGCTGCGCAACGCGAATGACAACGCCACCGAATTCGCCAAGCCCGTCGACAACATCGGCAACAAGTCGATCCCGAACTATGCGGCGTATGCAGCCAGTCACAAGTACGCCGTGTCGATACCCGATTGCGCGATGCCGGGCCGCCTGTTCGTCGGTCAGCGCCGCGAAGGTTTCGGTGTCAACCTCGGCGAAATCTTTGACCTTGTGAACATCCCGGCGTCGCGCGTGATCGGCAGCCGTTCCGGCGGCACCAACGCCACGGCCGGCAAGAACGTGACCTCACTCGCGCTGGAGCTGCCGATCGCCTGCATCACCAATGGCGATCCGGTCATTGGCGCCTGGACCTCGGCGAGCCTGCCGCGTTCGCGCCTGGTCAGTAGCGATCCGCTGTCGCAGGTCATCGTCAACAGCAACATGGTCCAGGTGTCACGCCTGGGCATGCCGCTCGTCAACGAGATCGTCATCGGCCTCAAGGACAAGGACCTTTTCAACGCCAGCCTGCCCAAGGACGACGGACAATTCGCGACCTATGTGACCAACCCGACGCTGCCGGCGCTGCTCGAAATCCTGTTCGGCGCGGCCGGCGTGCAGGCGCCGTCGGTATTCCCGCGCGGCGATCTCGTCGCGGCGTTCCTGACCGGCGTGACCGGCGTGAACCGGCAGCTCAACGGCGTTCCGGCCGAGATGATCCGCCTCAACACCGCCCTGCCGGCAACGCCCAAGGGCCAGCAGAACAGCCTCGGCGCCGCGGCCTGCTTCGTCGATGGCGCGCTGACCCTGTCCAATCCCGGCTGCGACCCGGCCGGTTTCCCGAACGGCCGCCGTCCGGGTGACGACGTCGTCGACATCGAGTTGCGCGTGGCCATGGGCGCGCTGCTGCCGCCGGGCGCAGGCAAGCCGGCCAGCGCCGCGCTGCCGTATACCGACGGCGTGCTCGTCGAGGACAGTCAGTTCGACAACACGTTTCCGTACCTGACCACGCCGCTTCCGGGTTCGCCCAACGGCGCCAGCGGGCTGCCGGCCAATCCGCTCGTGCCGTAGTTCGGCAGTCTTGGCACCGACAGGGGCCGCCGGGTGCGGCGGCCCCGTCTCTTCCGGAATTCCTCTCATGTCACGATCCTTCGTCATCGCCGTCGCGATGCTGTCGTGCGGCGCCGCGTTCGCGCGTCCCGCGCACGCCGCGCCGTACCGGCCGGCGCGCGACAGTGAAGTACTCGAAACCCTGCCACGCAGTAGCGAACGCGGAGCCAGCCCGGCGCTGCGTGCCGTGCGCGAGCTGCATGCACGCGATCCGTCCAATCTCGACATCGCGGTGCGTCTGGCACAACTGCAAATTGGTACTGCGCGCAGGGCGGCGGATCCGCGCCTCTGGGGTCAGGCACAGGCCACGCTCGGCGTCTGGTGGACGCAGGAATCACCGCCGGTGCCGGTACTGCTGCTGCGCGCGGCCATCCACCAGAACCGCCACGAATTTGACGCAGCCAAGGCCGACCTGCAGCGCGTGACAGCGCAGCAGCCCGGGAACGCGCAGGCATGGCTCGATCTGGCGAGCCTGCAGCAAGTCACCGGCGATCTCGCCAGCGCGGAACATAGCTGCGAGCGCGTCTTGGCCAGCGGCGCCGCAATCATCGGCACTCTATGTCGCGCCAGCCTCGACGCCATGCAGGGCCGCGGCACGCAGGCTTATGCAGCACTGGAGGAAATCGTCGCGCAGGATCGACTGGCCGCGCAGCCAGTCGCCGTTCGCGCCTGGACACTGACGCTGCTGGCAGAACTGGCAGAGCGCCTGGGCCGCAATGGCGACGCCGAGCGCTGGTACCGGCATAGCCTGACCATGGACCCCTCCGACATCTACACGCTGTCCGCCTACGCCGATTTCCTGCTCGATCGCGGCCGCGCCGCCGACGTGACCGCGCTGATTGCCGCGGACACGCCGATCGACGGGCTGCTGCTGCGCCGCGTCCAGGCCGACCATGCAATCGGCGCCGATACGGCGCGCGCCGGCACCACTGTGCTGGCAGCGCGATTCGATGCGCTGCACGCGCGCGGCGATAGCGTCCACCGGCGCGAGGAGTCGCGTTTCCGGCTCGCGCTCGCGCAGGAGCCAGGCACTGCGCTCGAACTCGCGCTGGAAAACTGGGCCGTGCAGAAGGAGCCGCTTGATGCGCGTATCGCGCTTGAGGCCGCGCTCGCCGCGAACCGGCCCGAGGCGGCCGTCGAGATCGCGCGCTGGCTTCGCGTCACGGGATTGCAGGACGTGCGGCTCGATCCGCTGCTGCAGCGGGTGCCCGCACCATGAGTGGGTTCACGAAATGCATCAGCGCTGTGCTGCTGATGCTGTGCTGCCTGCCAGCCGCCGCGCACAAGCCGAGCGACAGTTATCTGAGCCTCAACCGCGAACCCGACCGTCTCGCCGGCCGCTGGGATATCGCACTGCGCGATCTCGACAGCGTGCTCGATCTCGACCGCAACCGCGACGACCGCATCGACTGGGGCGAAGTGCGCACGCGCCGCGACGAGATCGACCGCTATGCGATCACGCGATTGCTCGTGTCGAACGGCGCGCCATGTCCGCTGCACGTCACCGATCATGCGATCGACCACCACAGCGACGGCACTTATCTCGTGCTCTCGCTCGCCGCCGCCTGCAGCGGCGAGGGTGCACTGACGATCGACTACAGCGCGCTGTTCGATGTCGACGCCCAACATCGCGGACTGCTCAGGCTCGAAGCGGCCGGAGGAGCCGTGCTCAGCGCAGTGCTGTCGCGCGAGCAACCGCGCCAGACCTTCGAGCCCGGCGGCGCGTCGCGCTGGCAGGCCTTCCTCGGTTATGTGCGCGATGGCATCGTCCATATCGCAATCGGCTACGACCACATTCTGTTCCTGATCGCGCTGCTGCTGCCCGCGGTACTCGGCCGCGACGGCCGAACGTGGCGGCCCGTGCCGCGCCTGTCGGTCGCCGCCGGCACCGTCTTCAAGATCGTCACCGCGTTCACGCTCGCGCATTCGGTCACGCTGAGCCTGGCCACGCTCGGCATCGTCCAGTTGCCATCGCGACTGTCGAATCGTTCATCGCGCTGTCAGTGCTGCTGACCGCGATCGACAACGTGGTGCCGTTCCTGCCCGCGCGTCGCTGGACCATCGCGTTCGCCTTCGGCCTGGTCCACGGCTTCGGCTTCGCCAGCGTACTGGCCGACCTCGATCTGCCACAAAGCGCGCTCGCGCTGTCGCTGGTCGGATTCAATGTCGGCGTGGAACTCGGCCAGCTCGCCCTCGTGGCCGTGCTGATTCCGCTCGCCTATCTGTTGCGCCGCACCGCGCTGTACCAGCCCGTGGTGCTGCGCGGCGGCTCGGTCGCGATCGGCCTGCTCGCTGCCGGCTGGCTCGCCGAGCGCAGCCTGGATCTGAAGCTGCTGCCATTCTGAGCAATTCAACCCCGCGCGCGGGCCAGGTGCCCTGGAAGAAACGTACGAGTCGTGGGATACAAGGTGAACGGCAGCGCCGAGATGACCGATAAGTCATTGGTGCGAGCCCACGGCGTTA
>JAAFHE010000503.1 GCA_013298265.1 Lysobacterales bacterium
ACTACGCGCCTTCTCCTTATGCCCGGATTCCCGATGAGTACGACCGCCCAACGCGCCGCAGCGCTGAGCGAGACGGCGCATTCTGCGCCGCTGCGCTTCGTCACCGCCGCCAGTCTGTTCGACGGCCACGACGCCGCGATCAACATCATGCGCCGGCTGATCCAGGCCCAGGGCGCCGAGGTCATCCATCTCGGCCACAACCGCTCGGTCGAGGACGTGGTCCGCGCCGCGCTGCAGGAAGACGCCGACGCGATCGCATTGAGTTCCTATCAGGGCGGCCACGTCGAATACTTCAAGTACATGGTCGACATGCTCCGGGAACGCGGCGCGGGACATGTGCGCGTGTTCGGCGGTGGCGGCGGCACGATCACGCCGGAGGAAATCGCGGAGCTCCAGGCTTACGGCGTCGAACGCATCTACCATCCGAACGACGGCATGCACATGGGCCTGGTCGCGATGATCGAGGACGTGGTGCGCCGCGCCGGGCAGGGGCGGCGCCAGCGCGACGAAAGCCGCGCACCGCTGTCGGCCGCGCAGCCGGCGCTGGACGACGAGATCGGTATCGGCCGCATGCTGACCGCGATCGAGAACGGCGACTACACCGACGCCGATCTCGCCCGACTGCGCAAGGACTGGAACGCGGCCGACCCGCGCTTTGCGCTGTCCGGCCGCGGCGCCCCTGTGATCGGCATCACCGGCACCGGCGGCGCCGGCAAGTCCTCGGTCACCGACGAACTGCTCAATCGCTTCCTCGCCAGCTTTCCTGACATGCGCATGGCCGTGATCTCGGTCGACCCGACGCGGCGGCGCACCGGCGGCGCGCTACTCGGCGACCGCATCCGCATGAACTCCCTGCGCAGCCCGCGCGTGTTTATGCGTTCGATGGCGACGCGGCGTCAGCACGTCGCGACCAACATCGTGCTCAAGGACTGCATCGCGTTCCTCAAGGGGCTGGGCTACGACCTCGTCATCGTCGAGACCGCCGGCATCGGCCAGTCCGATTCGGAAATCGTCGACCTCGTCGATTTCCCGATGTATGTCATGACCAGCGACTTCGGCGCACCGAGCCAGCTCGAGAAGATCGACATGCTCGACTACGCCGAGCTCGTCGTGCTCAACAAGTTCGACAAGCGCGGCGCCGAGGACGCGCTGCGCGACGTGCGCAAGCAGTGGAAGCGCAACCGCGTCGCCTTCCAGATGAAGGACGAGGACGTGCCGGTCTTCCCGACCATCGCCAGCCAGTTCAACGATCCGGGCATAAGCTGGATGTTTGTGAGTCTTTGCCGCCTGTTGGCGGCAAAGATGGGAATCGGGAATCGGGAATCGGGAATCGCGGCGAGCGACCGTTGCGACTTCAGTCCTGAGATCGACACCTCGCTCAAGGAGCCGCGCGCGACCGTGCTGATACCGGGGCAACGCGTGCGCTATCTGGCCGAGATTGCCGAGCAGGGCCGCAGCATCAATGCCGCGATCGAATCGCAGGCGCAGATCGCTGATCGCGCCCAGTCGTACTGGCAGTCGCTGCGCGACCTCGACGACGCGGCCTTGCCCAGGGCGCTGGATCTCTATGCCGTCGAAGCGCTGGCCGAAGGCGACGACCGCAGCCTGAAGACCCTGCGCCAGCGCTACAACGACGCGGTACAGTCGCTGTCCTCCGAAGGGCTCAAGCTGCTGCGCGGATGGCCGGCGCGCCTCAAGAGCGTCACCGACGAGTTCACCGAATACCAGGTGCGCGACAAGACCATCCGCGTCGAGAACTACCGCGATTCGCTGAGCCACCAGAAGATTCCCAAGATCGCCGCGCCGAACTACCGTAGCTGGGGCGAGCTGCTGGTCTTCCTGCAGAAAGAGAATCTTCCCGGTTACTACCCGTATACCGGCGGCGTCTATCCGTACCGCCGCACCGGCGAGGATCCGATCCGCATGTTCGCCGGTGAAGGCACGCCGGAGCGCACCAACCGCCGCTTCCATTACCTCAGCGTCGGCCTGCCGGCGGCGCGCCTGTCCACGGCGTTCGACTCAGTCACGCTGTACGGCGAAGATCCGGCCGTGCGTCCCGACATCTTCGGCAAGATCGGCAATTCCGGCGTGAACATCGCCACGCTCGACGACATGAAGAAGCTCTATTCGGGCTTTGACCTCTGTGCGCCGACAACCTCGGTGTCGATGACGATCAACGGACCGGCGCCGATCATCCTCGCGATGTTCATGAACACCGCGATCGACCAGCAGGTGGAAAAGTACCTGCGCGAGGACGGCGCGCGCTGGGACGCCGCGCGCGAGACGATCGACAGGCTGTACCAGGGCCGCAGCCGGCCGCACTACGGCGGCATGCTGCCCGAGGGCAACGACGGCCTCGGCCTGGGCCTGCTAGGCGTTACCGGCAACCAGGTCGTCGACGCGGCAACCTACGAACGCATCAAGGCAAAGACCCTGGCGACCGTGCGCGGCACGGTGCAGGCCGACATCCTCAAGGAAGACCAGGCGCAGAACACCTGCATCTTCTCGACCGAGTTCGCGCTGCGCATGATGGGCGACATCCAGCAGTATTTCGTCGATCAGAACGTACGCAACTTCTATTCGGTGTCGATCTCCGGCTACCACATTGCCGAGGCCGGCGCGAACCCGATCAGCCAGCTCGCTTTCACGCTGTCCAACGGCTTCACCATCGTCGAGTACTACCTCGCGCGCGGCATGAAGATCGACGACTTCGCGCCGAACCTGTCGTTCTTCTTCTCCAACGGCATGGATCCGGAATACACCGTCATCGGCCGCGTCGCGCGGCGCATCTGGGCGCGGGCGATGCGCGAGCGCTACGGCGCCGCGTCGCGCAGCCAGATGATGAAGTACCACATCCAGACCTCGGGCCGTTCGCTGCACGCGCAGGAAATCCAGTTCAACGACATCCGCACCACGCTGCAGGCGCTCTACGCGCTGTTCGACAACTGCAACAGCCTGCACACCAACGCCTACGACGAGGCGATAACGACGCCGACCGAGGAAAGCGTGCGCCGCGCGGTCGCGATCCAGATGATCATCAACAAGGAACTCGGCCTGAACTTCAACGAGAATCCCTGGCAGGGCAGCTTCGTCGTCGACCAGCTCACCGACATCGTCGAGGAAGCCGTCTACAAGGAGTTCGAGGCGATCAGCGAGCGCGGCGGCGTGCTCGGCGCGATGGACACCATGTACCAGCGCGGCAAGATCCAGGAAGAAAGCCTCTACTACGAGCACAAGAAGCACGACGGCAGCCTGCCGCTGATCGGCGTCAACACCTTCCTGCCGAAAGACCACGGCGGCGACATCGTCACTGAGATCGAACTGATCCGCTCCACCGAAGCCGAGAAAGGCCAGCAGATCGACAACGTCGCCGGCTACCAGCGCAACCGCAACGACTACGCCGACGACGGACTCAAGCCGCTGCAGGCCGCCGCGCGCGAACGCCGCAATGTGTTCGAGAGCCTCATCGACGCGGTCAAGACGCACAGCCTCGGGCAGATCAGCCACGCGCTGTATGACGTGGGCGGGGAATATCGGCGGAATATGTGATGCGGCGGAACTGATCGATGCCCGGACTTGCGGACCAGTTGCGCGAAGCGCTGCACGTGTTCGAAGGGTGCGAGCAGCCACCTGCATTGATCGGCGGACTGGCGCTGGTTGCGCATCAGGTCATTCGCGCTACGCTCGACGTGGATTTCCTCGCCGATGCGCGCGACGCGGAGCGTATCGATGTGGCGTTGATCCAGTTGGGCTATACGTGCATCTACCAAACCGATGACGTCGCGAACTACGAGCGCGGCGGCATCGAACGTCTCGATCTGCTGTTCGCGCGCCGCCCCCACTCGTTGCGATTGCTGCG
>JAAFHE010000504.1 GCA_013298265.1 Lysobacterales bacterium
CGCAGCGCCAGCGCGAACGCCGTATCGGGCGCGTGGTGGCGCACCGGGAACGCATCGAACCAGAGGTCCTGCAGCCAGAATCCACGCGACAACGGCACGAGCTGGAACGCGTCCCAGAAATTGGCGCCCCCCTCGGCCAGCACGTTGGGATAGTCGGCGATGCGCGCCTGCAGCAGCGGCACCAGCGCGGCGTGAGCGAACACACGCACGCGCCCAACCAGAGCCGCGTCGAAATAGATCTTCGTGAACAGGCGCTCGAATCCGCCGATATGATCGAGATGGGTATGGGTGACGTAGATCGCCTGCGGCACGCGTGCATAGCGTTCGAGATAGCGCGTCAGCGTCTCCGGCCCGCAGTCGATCAGCAGCAGCGGTTCGCCGTCACGTTCGAGCACCGCGCCGGACGATCCCAGCTCGACGGCGTGAGACGAACCGACGCCGAGAAACTGCAGTGCCAGGGTCATGATTGCCGTTCCGCCGCGAGATCCGCGCCATTGTCCAGCAGCCTACGTGCGGCCGTATAGGCGTCCTGCAAGGGCTGCCACAGTGTGCTGTCGAAGCACGCCTGGCCCTCACCCGCAGCGCCGACCTTCAACAGGGACCGGCGCAGGCGCTCGAGATTCTGCTGCGGCCAGTCCTCCCGCGAAGCGCGCAGCTCACCGCGATCGAAATCGATGAGATGCACGACACCGAAAGCCTCGAGCACGTTGTGTGCGTTAAGGTCCGCGTGCCAGACCCGGTTGGCGTGAAACGCCGCGACGGCGGCGCCGACTCGCCGCATCAGCGCGGGGTCGAGCCGTCGACCACGCACGAGTTCAGCCAAGGTCTGTGCCTCGGGAATCAGCCGCGTGAGCAGGTCAGCACGATAGAACAGGCCGCTTCGGCGGTAACGCGCCGCGAGTGGCCGCGGCGCAGGCAGTTGCAAGTCTTGCAGATGTCGCAACAGGCGGAATTCGACGAACGGTCGAGAGTGCTCTGCACCGTTCCAGAAGTAGCGATCACCGAGCAACCGCGCGACGGCACCGCCGCGGCGGTAGTGGCGCAACACAGCCGCGCCGGCCGGCGTCTGCACTTGCCACGCGGCGCCCCGGCCGCCGGCGACCGCGCCTGCCGGCCAGTGCGTCGGATCGAACCAGTCGTCCTCGACTTGTGCGGCGATCGACACGTCGCACAGAATCGCGCCCGCGTCGGTAGTCTTCAGGGTCGCTTCGTTCATCGCGTGCGCCGCAGCCGCTGCCGCGTTCGTCTCGTCATCATCTCTTCGGCATTCTAGCAACCGCATGTCCGTCCCGGCAGCAACGCCACCCGAAACCCTGTGCCTGCTGCGCACGTCCGCATTGGGCGACGTCAGCCATGTGGTGCCGCTCGTGCGCACGGTACAGGCGCACTGGCCGTCGACCGCGCTGACCTGGATCGTCGGCAAGCTCGAATACAAGCTGGTCGGCGATCTGCCCAACGTCGAATTCATCGTGTTCGACAAAGCCAAAGGCCGGGAGGGCTATACCGCCGTACGCCGCGCACTCGGCGGACGCCGCTTCGACGCCCTGCTGCACATGCAGGTCGCGCTCCGCTCGAATCTGCTCAGCGCGCTGGTGTCGGCGCGACAGCGAGTCGGCTACGACGCAGCGCGCGCACGCGACCTGCATGGATTGTTCGTCAATCAACGCATACCCGCGCGCAGCGGCGACCATGTGCTCGATGCCATCGGCAGCTTTCTCGAACCGCTGGGATTGAAACAGACCGAAATACGCTGGGATCTGCCGGTACCGCAGGCCGCCGAGGCGTTCGCCGAACAGCATCTGCCGGGCACGGTACCGACGCTGCTCGTCAGCCCCTGCTCCAGCCACCGGCTGCGCAACTGGCGCCCCGAACGCTATGCCGCCGTCATGGATCACGCCGCGCGCCGCGGCTGGCGCGTGGTCCTGTGCGGTGGTCCCAGCACCTATGAGCGCGAGTTCGGCGACGCGATCACGCGAGGGCTGGCGCACTGCGAACCCGTCGACCTGATCGGCAAGGACACCCTCAAGCAACTGCTCGCGCTGCTGCGTCGCGCCGACCTGGTGCTGACGCCGGACTCAGGCCCGATGCATCTGGCCAATGCGATGGGAACCGCCGTGCTGGGACTGCACGCAGCGAGCAATCCGCATCGTTCCGGCCCCTATTCGGAGCGGCGCTGGTGTGTCGATCGTTACGATGCCGCTGCGCGGCGCTTCCGTGGCAAGCCCGCGGCACAGTTGCGCTGGGGCACGAAGATCGAACACGAAGGCGTCATGGATCTGATCGAAACCGACGCCGCGATCGAGCGGTTCGATGCGTTTGCGCAGGAACGCCGGGCGAATCGGCCTGAATAATCAGTTCTTGTAATTCTGGTAGGACTTTTCTTCGATCAGCTGCGAGCCGAGCTTGAGATTGATCTCGCGCTTGATCGCGGCGCGATCATCGTTCTGGAAATACACCGCGCGGGCGAGTTCGACGAACTCCGCGTCGAAGGCCTGTGCCTTTTCCTTGAGACGGATCCGGTCCTCGATGTCCCACAGAGCCTGATTGACCTGCTTGAGCCGGGCGCGCTCGGCGTCGATGTCAATCGCCGCCGCGGGGTCGTTGCGCCATACCTCGGCCAGCAGATCAAGTTCCTTGCGCACATTGGCCCGCTTGGACGGATCGACGATCTGCTCGGACTTGATCTCAAGAATGGTGATCTTGTCGATCAGCTCGCCGTGGGAAATCGGAGTGGTGATCAGCGACATGCGGGCAGGATCCGGGGGCAAAGCACGAGGGTAGCCGAAAGTTCCGGCAGCCCGGGCGGAAAACGAAAACGCCCCACGAAGGGGCGCTTTCGCTGATGCTGGCGGAGAGGGTGGGATTCGAACCCACGGTACGCTTACACGTACGCCTGATTTCGAGTCAGGTACATTCGACCACTCTGCCACCTCTCCGGAACTGTCGGCCTTGCGGCCGGCCCTGCCGGTGGCGCGGCAAGGGGCGCGAATAGTACGAGCTACGCGCAATGGATTCAAGCCGGCGCGCGAGACAACGTTCTGGCTGACGCAAGTTTCCCCGGGTTTACGTATTGCTACATCGTAGAGCTTCACCGCCGCGACGCGCGCTTGCCTCGGGATAGCGCAGGGCGGCATGCTATGACCCAGTTCGTTTTTCGCATGTGCCGTCGTTTTGTTGATACCGGCACCTTGCGTCTGGCGATGGCCACTGAACCCGAACCAGGCTTCGCGCATGATCGAATTCGGACACAGCTCCCACGTAGGCCTGCGCCGCGAACACAACGAAGACACCTACTATGCCGACCCGGACCTGGGTCTGTGGCTCGTTGCGGACGGGATGGGCGGGCATGAGCACGGCGAAGTCGCCAGTGCGATCGCCCGCGATACGCTGATTGAGGAAGTGCGCAAAGGTACCGCCATCGGTCGCGCGATCCAGCTTGCCGACGAGGAAATCATCCGCCATTCCAGCCGCCGCGCCGAAGCGCTGCCGATGGGGACGACCGTGGCCGCGGTCAGCGTCAGCGGCGACCATTTCGAAATGGCCTGGGTCGGCGACAGCCGGGTCTATGTCTGGAATGGTGCGCTCAAGCAGCTCTCCCAGGATCACTCCTACGTACAGGAGCTCATCGAGCAGGGCGCTATCACGGCCGAACAGGCGCGTACGCACCCGCACCGCAACGTGGTCACCCAGGCGCTTGGCGTAACCGATCCGCAGAGCCTGCGCGTTGAGACCATCACCGGCACGCTGCAGGCGGGCATGCAGATCCTGCTCTGCAGCGACGGCCTGACCGAAGAAGTGGAAGATGCGCAGATTGACGCCATCCTTGCGCGCGTGGATCTGTCGGCGCAGGAATGC
>JAAFHE010000505.1 GCA_013298265.1 Lysobacterales bacterium
GGTTTTCGGCATCGAGCAAGCCTGCCAGAATTTCAGCCCCTGGCAACCACTGCGAAACCGTTGTGCGCCAACGTTCTCCGGCGGCCCCGGCGCCTCAAACTACCCACACGCTTTCACGAAGAGCCTCTTTTTCTTTGCCTCCCAGCGCCGCATCGTGCGCAAGGTCGTATGGGCGACTTCCGCCGCACCTTCCAGGCTCAGACCCAGCCGGAGGCGTTCTTCGTGCAATCGGGGATAACAGTCCATGTGTGTTGCTCCTCGCTGAAAACCGCGCTGGCCGCGTCGCTGCGCTGGGATTTCACCTGTTGCAATGGATTTTCGCAACGAAAAAGTACAAACGTGGCGAAGCAAAACCGGGGTCTGCCTATCCATACCCTGCCGCACGGAGTCGGTTCCGGACCTCCCGCGCTATCGCAGGCCGCTGCTTGCGGCGGTGACTCAGCGGCGCGCCGGTCGCAGCGCACTGCGAACCCGGCAAGCGCCGCGTTCCTGCCTTGCGGGACGGAAGCTGTCGAGATTCACGCGGAGGACCTGCACGACTCATTCGCCAACGCGGCAGCATCCAGACGCGATGCCCGGCGCGTCGGAATGCCTGCGCCAGCGGCACCGGCCGAGCTGCGGCTACGCGCCGCGTCGCGTCCGCGATTTCGTTCTGCCCTGTCCCGCAGGTGGCGCCGGCATCAGCTCCGCCGCCTGCGCGGACCGGGTTTTCCCGGCGCCTGCGGCCGCTGCGCGCGGTTCGCGCACGACGGCGTGCACCTTCAGCGCCAGGACGCCGAGCATGGCTCGTGCCTGCTCGCGCTGGCCCGGCGTCAACGCGCGATAGCTGCGCAGCAAGTCCACTTCGTCACGCGAATAGCCCGGAGCGACGGCGTATTCGACGCCTTTCTCGCGCACTTCGCTGATGTTCTTGCTGCGCACGCCGCTCGCGACGTATTGCACGTCGTAACCGATGGCGAGCAGCGGGATCATCGCGTCGAGAGGGATCGCCACCTGCGACTCCCAGCGCCGCACGGTCTTCACATGCACGTTCGCCGTATCGGCGACTTCCTGCTGGGTCAGACCCAGCCGTGCGCGCTCTTCCCGCAGTCGTCCGAAAAAATCCATGTATGCACCACTTGACTGTGGACCATTGCTGACCCAGAATTTTTGGCGAGGGACAATTTTGTCCCGCAGCTTTTTTGTCTTTTCCCATGTCGCAGCGTCGCGCCGAAGCCGTCCACTTCCAGTCCTCACGCCATCGCTTGCCGGCATGCGGACCGTTGCCCGTCGTCCACCGGCGCTGTCGCGCCGGGCGGACCTATGTATTCGCGTGACGGCAAACCAGACACACACGCACCCGCTTTCAGGAAAGCAACAAAACTCAGGCTCGCACATTTCACCTACTGCAATCGCTTTGCGCAATAGGAAAATTTCGCGACCATGGCTGGGAAATCCACCAAAACGCGATTTGTACCGACACCATTCGCTCGCGAATCCGCGGTTCGCGACATTACCAAACGCAACCGTATGGTTCGAAACGGTGCCGCCGTCTTGCCAGGCAGCACGAGGCGGCGCGCACACGGACGCTGCGCCAGCCGCTTGCAATGCCCGCCATGAGTTCACGCGCCCCCTCAACGGACTGAGGGGTCTTCAACGCAGCGCCGCACAGGCCCACCGGCACGGCGCCCCCACACGGACGAGGGGAATGCACCGCCATGACTGACGAGAAGTACGCCAACGCCGCCCAGCAACGGGCGCTGCGCACCTTGCTGATGCTTGCCGAGCACGACCTGGACGGTCTGGCTCCCGGCGAGATCGCGCGCAGTCTCAATACCCTGCCCAGCAATACGACGCGCGACCTGGCCAACCTGCGCCTGGCCGGACTGGCCGAAGCGCTGGCCAACGGACGCTGGCGAATTTCGCCGCAGCTCGCGGAACTCGCGATCACACTGCAGCGCAACCTCGAAAGCGCGCGGCAGCGCCTGGAGGAGACACGCCGGCGCTACGCGCGCTAGCCCGGATCTCTGACCCCGCAACAGTTTTCGCGCGGGAAAATCCCGCAGGCTTCCGCCGCGAAATCCAGTGCGCCAGGGATACGTATCGGCAGTGCGGCTATGAGGCGCAACGACGTGTCGCGGTGAATGACACCGGACGGTGCGGCAGCTTGAGGGTTGGTGCATTCGTGGCTCGGCCGAGGCACGACGGAAATGACGCGGCAGGAAGCCGCACTTGTGGAGAAATGTATGGACACAACAACACTCACCCTTGCCACCCTGACGCTGGTCCACGCTCTGATAGCGCGGCTGGCTCTGCGCGCTCTGGTCCGCCCCGCGGTGCCGCGGCGGCACAGCCGGCAGCGGATCGCCGCGGGCGCCCATGACCGCTGCGAGCAGTTGCGCTAGGCTCCGCAGGACCCTGCACACGCGCGGACGCACCGCTGGCCGGACCCGCGCACGCGGACACCGGATCGCGTCTCGACGAGTGCGGTTTTTCCCGACAGTACCGCGCCAACGGCGCGGCTGGAGTCTGTGCATGCCGAAGATCGTGCTGGCTTCCGCGCTTGCCCGCTGGCTACCGGCCGGTGCCGACCGCGACGGCGGTTTCCTCGTCGACGGACAGACCCTGCACGATGCACTCGAGGCCGCGTTCCGGCACAGTCCATCGCTGCGCGGCTACGTCGTCGACGAACACGGCGCGCTGCGTCATCACATCGCCGTGTTCATCGACGGGCAGGCACTGCGCGACAAGACCAACCTGCACGCAACCGCCATCGCGGCGGATGCCGAGATCTACCTGTTGCAAGCCCTTTCGGGAGGTTGAACCATGCACCGACGATTGCTGTTGTCGACCCGCAAGGGCCTGTTCGTCCTGTGCGAGAACGGCGCGGACTGGCGCATCGAAAGCCATTCGTTCGTCGGCGACCACGTCAGCCTCGCGCTGGTCGACCCACGCGACGGCTGCTGGTAGGCGGCGCTGAACCTGGGTCATTTCGGCGTCAAGCTGCAGCGGTCCGGCGATTGCGGCGCAAACTGGCAGGAAATCGCCGTACCTGCCTATCCGGCCGGGGAAATGCTCGCGACGGGCGACGGCAAGCCCGCTGTCGCCGCGACGCTGAAACTGCTGTGGTCGCTCGAGACCGGCAGCGCGGACGAACCGGGGCGGCTCTGGGCGGGCACGATTCCCGGCGGGCTGTTCCGCTCCGACGACAGTGGCGCATCGTGGCAGCTCGTCGAATCCTTGTGGAATGTTCCCCAGCGTGCACAGTGGTTCGGTGGCGGCTACGACCAGCCCGGCATCCACTCGATCTGCGTCGACCCGCGCGATGCGCGCGTACTGCGCATCGCGGTGTCCTGCGGTGGCGTATGGCAGAGCGATGACGCGGGCGCGAGCTGGCGCCTCGCCGCAAGCGGCATGTACGCCGACTACATGCCGCCGCAACTGCGCGACGATCCGAACATCCAGGATCCGCACCGCATGGTGCAATGCGCATCCGACCCCGATACGCTGTGGGTGCAACACCACAACGGCGTGTTCGTCAGCCGCGACGGCGCGCGCAGCTGGCGTGACGTGCCCAACGTGCCGCCATCGGTGTTCGGCTTTGCCGTGGCGGTGCATCCGCAGGATCCGGACATTGCCTGGTTCGTACCCGCGGTCAAGGACCAATGCCGCATCCCGGTCGACGCGCAGCTCGTGGTCGCGCGCACGCGCGACGGCGGCCGTCACTTCGACACGCTGCGCGCTGGCCTGCCGCAGCAACCGGCGTATGACCTCGTCTACCGCCACGGCCTCGCGGTGAACCGCGACGGATCGCTGCTGGCCATGGCCTCGACGACGGGCGGGCTGTGGCTCAGCGACGATCAGGGCGA
>JAAFHE010000506.1 GCA_013298265.1 Lysobacterales bacterium
CAACGTGAATCGCGCGAGTGTGGGGCGGTGGCAAGCCTATGCGCGCTGGCTGGAGCCGTTGCGGCAAGGGCTCGGCGCTTAGGGCGTCTATCAAAATGCCAGAGGGCCTCTGCGCCGCGAGCTCTAGCCCTCCCCTTCAAGGGGAGGGTTGGGTGGGGATGGTGTTAACGGCATGCATCAAGGCAAACCCATCCCCATCCCGGCCTTCCCCTTGAAGGGGAAGGAGGCAAGCGCGCGATTCGACGGCAGCTCATTCTGTTAGATGCTCTTAGGTCGTCGCCGACCGGCTGCCGCCGCGTGCGCGCGGCCGCCGCAAACGGACGATCACGTTTCTCGCACCGATCATCCCGGTGTAACCCGCATGTCGCCGCCGCGCCCCATGCTCGCGCCGAGCGGCCATTGCTGTCCACGCCGTGACGGCGGCACCGCGTATACGCAGAACTTCGACACCTTGCCCGCCAGCGGCACCGCCGTATGGGCCAACAACACCACGCTGCCCGGCTGGTATCACGCACGCACCGGCAGCGGCAGCAACCTCGTCGCCGACACCGGCGCCAGCAATGCGGGCAATCTCTACAGCTACGGCGCCTCCGGCAACCCCGATCGCGCGCTGGGTTCGGTCGGCTCCGGCAACGCCGCCGTCGGCAGCCTGTTCTGGGGCCTGCGCCTGAAGAACACCACCGGCTCGACCATCACCACGCTCGCCATCGCCTATACCGGCGAGCAATGGCGCAACAGCGCCGCAACCGCGCAAGCTATCGCGTTTTCCTATGCCATCGCGCCCAGCTTCAACGGCACGCTCGCCGAATTCCAGAGCACCGGCACCGCGGTCGCCGCCCTCGATGTCACGAGTCCGGTCACCGGCGGCAGCGCCGCCGCACTGAACGGCAATCTCGCCGCAAACCAGCAGGCACGCAGCGCAACGCTGAGCGGCATCAGCCTGCCCAACGGCAGCGAAATCCTGCTGCGCTGGTCCGATCCCGATCACGGCGGCGCCGACCACGGCCTGGCGATCGACAGCGTCTCGGTCACGCCGCAGGGCAGCGGACCGCAGCAGACCACGCTGAGCATCGCCGACGCGAGCCGCGACGAAGGCAACAGCGGCACGTCGACGCTGACCTTCACCGTCAGCCTGTCGCAGCCCGCGCCGACCGGCGGTGTCACGTTCGACATCGCGACCAGCGACGTCAGCGCGACCGCGCCGTCGGACTACATCGCGAATGCACTATCCGCGCAGACCATCGCCGCAGGCGCAACGAGTTACACCTTCGACGTCGTCATCAACGGCGATACCAGCGGCGAGCCCGACGAGAATTTCCGCGTCACGCTCAGCAACCCGCTCAACGCCGTCATCGCCGACGGCCAGGCCACCGGCACCCTCGTCAACGACGACGCGCTGCCGCTCGCGAAGATCCACGACGTGCAGGGCAACGGCGCCACCACGCCGATCGGCGCCGGCACCAGCGTCACCGTCGAAGGCATCGTCACCGGCAGCTACCAGGGCAGCAGCAAGCTGTCGGGCTTCTTCGTGCAGGAAGAAGACGCCGATGCCGACGCCGATCCGCTCACCTCCGAAGGCCTCTTCGTCTACTGCGCCGCGTGCCCGACCGCCGTGAGCGAAGGCCAGCGCGTGCGCGTGACCGGCCTGGTCAGCGAATTCTTCGGCCTGACCGAGATCACCGCGAGCACCGCCAGCGCCGTCGCGATCACCGATGCGGGCAACCGCCTCAGCGACATCACGCCGGCGGCCATCACCCTGCCCGTCGTCGGCGACGTCGATGCGTTCTACGAAGCCCGCGAAGGCATGCTGGTGCGCTTCAGCGACGCGCTGTACGTGTCGGAATACTTCGAACTCGCACGTTACGGACAGATCGAGCTGTACCAGGGCGGCCGCCCGCGCCAGTTCACCGAAGACAACGCACCCGGCGCCGCCGGCTACACCGCGCACCTCGCCGCGCTCGCACGCCGCCGCGTGACGCTCGACGATGAAAACAATGTGGAAAACTGGCCACTGACCCTGACCGACGGCGCGCAGTACCTGTTCCATCCGCAGGCCAACGGCGGCTTTTCCGCCGGCAGCCACGGCAGCGACTTCTTCCGCGGCGGCGACCGCATCGACAACCTGACCGGCGTGCTGCACTGGTCCTACGCCGGCTCCACCGGCACCGATGCCTGGCGCATCCGTCCGACCCGGGCCACGCCGGCAGTATTCACGCCGGTCAATCCACGCAACGCCACGGCACCCGCTGTCGGCGGCGCCATCACGGCCGCCAGCGTCAACGTGCTGAACTACTTCACCACGCTCGATACGACGTCGAGTAACTCCTCGGGCCCCTGCGGTCCCAGCGGCAGCCAGGACTGCCGCGGCGCCGACAACAGCAACGAACTCGACCGCCAGCGCGAACGCACGTCCCTCGTGCTCTGCGGACTCGACGCCGATGTCGTCGGCCTCGTCGAACTGGAAAACGCCACTACGTCGACGACGATCGACAACCTGCTCGGCGCGATCAACGCACGCTGCGGCGGCGCCCATCCGTACGTCGTCGCCGGCTCCGGCGCAGCCCTCGGCTCCGACGCCATCCGCAACCAGCTGATCTACCGCAGCGGCGTGCTGTCACCGGTCGGCGGTACGCTCGTCGACACCGACACGATCCACAACCGCCCACCACTCGCGCAGACCTTCGACGTCGTCGAAACCGGCAACCCGGCCTTCGGCCAGCGCTTCACCGCGATCGTCAACCACTTCAAATCCAAGAGCTGTTCCAGTGCGACCGGCGCGAACGCCGACAGCGGCGACGGCCAGGGCTGCTACGCCTCACGGCGCACCCAGCAGGCCAGCCGCCTGCTGACCTGGATCAACGCCACCGTCGTACCCGCCGCCAACGATCCCGACGTCCTGCTGCTCGGCGACTACAACGCCTACGCGAAAGAAACGCCGATCACCACCCTCACCACCGCCGGCTACGTCGACCTGCTCAGCGCCCTGGGCGGCCCGGAAGCCTATTCCTACCTGTTCGACGGCCAGCTCGGCCACCTCGACTACGCCCTGGCCAGCGCCAGCCTCGCGCCCCAGATCGTCGGCATCGCCCCCTGGCACATCAACGCCGACGAACTGCCGCAACTCGACTACAACGACGACGTCCGCGACACCGGCGAAGCCGCCTATGAAGAAGAACCCAATGGTTCAACGCTGAACCCGCCGCGCACGCTGGTGATGCCGGCAAGCCCGTACCGCGCTTCGGATCATGATCCGGTGGTGGTGGGGTTGTTTGATGATGGGGTGATTTTCAGGGATGGGTTTGAGTGAGTTGAGCGGCCGCGCAAGGTAGAAATCAGCGGCGACCGGTTTGTTCTGGTCCATCGATCCTCACCAGATCGACGGGAGTAACCCCCCGGCAAAAGCCGGGGGGCTTAGTTATGCAAGCCGCTCACAATGGCTTGAGACACGTCGCTTGCGGCACACGTCCTCGCTCTTGGCTTGATGCTGTATCGCTACGACCCTGTTCGACATGCGCAGGACTCGGAGAAAGCGCCGTCCGCCTAAGGATCTCCCTCGTCTGGCAGCATCGATTCGTAGTCCTGGCCGCCGTAGTAGACGCCGAGGATGGACACCACACCCGCGTCCACCATGAAGGCGATAACGACGCGCTTGCGATAGTGAGTGACCCTCAGGCCTGGACGGACATCGTCACGTTTATTGCCGCGTCGCGGAAAGGTTGAGAGGCTCTCGCAGAACTGAATGATGCCATCGGTGAAGCGATCGGCGATTTCGGCGTGTGACGCAGACGCGATGTACCGGTACAAGGCGCGAGCTGTTCCTCGGCCTCAGACGCGAAGACAA
>JAAFHE010000507.1 GCA_013298265.1 Lysobacterales bacterium
CTACGACGCGCGTGGCCTGCTGCTCAGCACCACCGACTGCAGCGGCCATGTCACGCGCTACGGCTGGGACGCGCACGGGCATCTGGATTCCGTCACCGATGCGCTGGGCGCGGTCACCGCTTACCGCCACGACCGCCGCGGCCATCTGCATCAGGCCACCTACCCGGACGGTTCCACCGAACGTTTCGATTACGACGCGCTCGGCCGGCTGGTTGCCGAAACCGACGCGAACGGCGCGCGGCAGCAGTGGGAGCTGTGCCCCGACGGATTGCCGCAGGCGCGCATCGATGCGCTGGGCCTGCGCATGACCTACCAGTACGACCTCGCGCGTCGCCTCGTTGTGCTGACCGACGCGAACGGCGCGCACTACCGCTTCGCCTACGACGTCAACGACAACCTTGTCGCCGAGCAGGGCTTCGACGGCCGCGTCACCGCGTATGCCTACGATGCCGCCGGCCTCGTCACACAGCGGCGCGAGCTGGGCCTGCGCCCGGGTCCGGCGGTGACGATTCCCGCCGACGACACGCCCGACACCATCGTGACGCGCTACGTGCACGATCCGGTCGGCCGCGTGCTCGAGAAGATCACCGCGCGCGGCGCGCGTGCCTCGCGCGTGCGCTATGCCTACGACGCCGTCGGCCGCTTGGTCGAAGCGGTCAACAGCGGCGGTCGCGTAGGCCTGGACTACGACGAGGCCGGCTATCTGGTGCGGGAATCGAGCAAGGTGCAGGGTCGCGACTACGTCATCGAGCATGCCTACGACGCGCTCGGCAACGCTGTCCGCACCGTGCTGCCCGACGGTCGCACGCTGGAGCAGCGCTACCACGGCGGCGCGCTGCACGAAATCCTGCTCGACGGCGAACGGGTCAGCACGATCGAGCGCGACGCGGTGCAGCGCGAAACCGTGCGGACGCAGGGGCAGCTAACCAGCTTCTACGACTACGACGCGGTCGGCCGCCTCAGCGCAAACCGCGCACGCAAGGACAGGCACAGCGCCGAGGAGCCGGTCGCGCGCCAGTACCATTACGACCGCATCGGCAATCTGCTCAGCCTGCACGACAAGCGCTTCGGCAGCAGCAACTACGACTACGACCCGCTGTCGCGCCTGACCCGCGCGAACCAGGAGCGGTTCCGCTTCGACCCGGCGCACAACATCAGCCGGGACGGCCACCACGTACCCGGCAACCGCGTCTCCGCGTTCGACGATCGCGAATACCGCTACGACACGCACGGCGATCTGCTCGAGAAAAAGATCGGCGGGCATACCGCGCTGACGCTGGACTACGACCCCGAGCATCAGCTCGTCCTCGCGCGCGTGAGCCGCGCCGGCGTGGTGCAGGAAACCCGCTACGGTTATGACGCGCTGGGGCGCCGCGTCTGGAAGCGTGACGACTTCGGCATCACGACGTTCTGCTGGGGCGGCAACCGCCTGCTCGGCGAAAGCCGCGGCGCGCGCACGCTGACCTACCTGTACGAGCAGGACAGCTTCGCACCGCTGGCCCAGGTCGAGCACGTGACGGCGGCCTCGCCCGAGGCCAGCCGCAGCACGATCCGCCATTACCACAACGACCAGGCGGGCACGCCGCACGAACTCAGCGACGGCGACGGCGCGATACGCTGGCGCGCGAGCTACAAGGCCTGGGGCAATACCGCGCTGGTCGAAGTGTTCGTGGCCGAAGGCGCGCCCGGCGGTGAAGCGGTGCACCAGCCGCTGCGCTACCAGGGCCAGTATTACGACAGCGAAACCGGCCTGCACTACAACCGATTCCGCTATTACGACCCGGACATTGGCCGCTTCGTCACGCAGGATCCGGTCAACCTGCTCGGCGGCGAAAACAACTATCAGTACGCGCCGAATCCGGCCGCGTGGATCGATCCGAACGGACTCAAGCGCAAGAAGTGTTCGTCCGACCCGTGCGACGGCGTGAACCCTGCCGCGTGGGCGCGGCAGTGGCAGGGGCATGGCCTCTACAAGGGCCGCGATACCTGGACCAATACCGTGCTCAAGGCCGGCACCGTGATCTACGGCGGCGTGCCGGGGCAGTCGGGCTTCTATTTCGATTCCAAGACGCTGGCCGGGGCCGGCGGCAGCCGCTCGAAGCTGGGACAGAGCATCCAGGTACTGCCGAACCCCAAGCACGGCTACCGTCCCGCCTACCAGACGTATGTCGTCAAGAAAGACACGTGCGTCGCTACCAGCATTGCCCAGGCGCAAAGCCCGACCGCGTCGTTCGGGTCCGGCGGTGGTACGCAGTTCTTCCTCTCCGATTTCAAGACCAAGCTCAGTGCCGTGGGACCGCGTGTCCCGCTCGGACCCTGAGCGCCGGAACGATGCGATGAGCCTGCAGCAAGACGGTACGTTCGAAATCCAGCCGGGCCTCGTCCTGGTGCCGGGCATGCGCCACGACCAACTGCTCAGCCAGTCCGGCGATTGGGAGCCGTGGCTGTTCCACGAGGGCGCGACCGTAGCCTGGCGCCTGATGTTCTCAGCGAGTGGTGGCAAGAAGCCGGAAAAGACGGTGTTGATCGTGACGTTCTACGGTCCCGGCGGGCCGATGATCCGCTGGGAAATAGCGCCGCTGAACATCATGGACGGCGCGCAGTCCCGGCCCGAGGGCAGGCACACGCGCGAACTGCGTGAATGGTTCGAGCGCCGACATGGCGTGGCGCTGCCGTGCAGCGGCGACTGGGGGCTAGCCGACGCCGCGCACGATCCGCACAACCAGGTGACGCTGATCGTCTACAACCTGCGCGAAGGATTCGACAGCGAGGCCGAATGGAAGGATTTCCGCAGGCGCAATGGTTGAGTCGTGTTGGTCGCTCGCAATTGATATAAAAACAACGTATAGAAAATTGTCTAATTTCGTGGCCTGCGCAGGCAGGCACGAGGGCGCGGAGAGGGCAGCAATCAGGCAACTGGGCTGCAACAATGTCCGTAGGCAATACGACAGGAAAACTGACCAACGAGCCGATGCTGGCGCAAAGCACGCCGTCCACCATCGCGACGACCTTGCGTTTGTACGAAAGCGAAAAACGGTGCCGGGTCGCCTTGGCCTCGACCTCGATCGCCCCATGAGATGAATGGCACTTACTTTTAGCGCGGCATCCAGATTTTCGTCATTCCCGCGTACGCGGGAATCCAGTGATTTCGAGCCTTTTCGACCCAGCAAAAGGCGCTGGATCCCCGTTTGTGCGGGGATGACGGGGCTTAAGTCAGTGCCATTCACCCGTGGGATGGGAGTGCTGTCGAAAGCGGACTCGAAGACGGTGCTGTCGAAGGCGCAGAAGAACAGCGAGCAGATTGTGTGGGCATGAGATGAGGCTGCCTTCCGTAGTTGGGCAGAGGTAGCTGTCTCAGGTCACATTGGCACAGTGGCTGTTCCTTCTGCTGGGCGATCTGATCCGTCAAGGCCGTCAGCGCCACTTTGGCCTCGAAAGCCAGCGTGAGATTCCGGCGCGGTCGCTTGCTCATCTTTAGCTGCTTCCTGATGGGGCATGTCATCGCCACAGGGAGCAGAGATTCCACTTGTAGGGCTGTTAAGATTTCTTTGATGATGCTTTATTAACATAGTTTTGATTGGTGGTTTTGTAGAGTCCGCTCAGGGGCGATCGACCACTGCGGTTGCAGCGATGAAAGTGAGGCGCTGCGATACACGTGCCGGCTCTGGCCCGCAGCCGCCGGCTTTTTTTAGCTGACCACGTGCGTCGATTGATTGGCGGTTGTTTGCTATGGAGCAACGACTTGCAAGAGCAGATCGCACTCGATGATTGCTTCCTCGACGGAGCGTTCGAACTTGCCGGGCGCGTGATAGATCCCTTGGCGGGCACAGC
>JAAFHE010000508.1 GCA_013298265.1 Lysobacterales bacterium
CAGCACATCGGCCATTTTGGACGAGTCGTACTCGTTCATCTGGCAACCGTGGGTCTTTATGAACAGCTTGCCGGTCATAAGGCGAAACCAAAAAAGCGAATGGACTCGGTAGTTTACGCAGGTTGACCGGCGGTCGCCAGCGGCCGGGGAACCGTCACCGACTGAAGTGGTCTTGGAATTTCGCGTTTCCTGTCAGAAACTTGGGCCCAAGAGTTGGGGAGTTCATGAAGTCACCGTCGCGCCAACGCAACATTCACGGGCTGGTCGCCTTGATCCTCATGGGACTGGGGGCGCCCGCCTTTGCGGGCGGTCTGTACCGCTGCAGCGGCAACAAGGGTGAGCTCGCCTATACCAACAAGCCGTCGGGCTACGCGAACTGCGTGCAGGTCGCGAGCTATGTTGAGAGCAAGACCAAGCCGGTCACCGCGGCAACCGCGCCGGATATCTCCAAGCCCACGTTTTCCGTCGAGGCAGCCAGGCCGCAGCCGGCGGCGGTGACTACTGCCGCGGCTACACCGGCGCCGGGGCAATGGCGATACAGCGAAGGCAACGGGGCCGCTGCGGCACCTCCGGCCGCCGCAGCGAAGGCGGAAACGCCCAAGGTTCTGCGCGGCGCGGTGTACAAGATCAGCAAAAGCAACGGAATCACTGAATACACGAATATCCGTCCGGCCGGCAAACGCTACCACGTACTGTTCACGTACATGGCGACGTGCTTCGCCTGCGATGTGCGTTCGACGGTCAATTTCGCCTCGACCAAGCTCAATCGCGACGCGTTCCGCGCCGAGATCACCGCGGCGGCGCTGGAGTTCGGCGTCGATGAGGCGCTGCTGCGCGCGGTCGTGCATGCCGAGTCGGCATTCAATCCGAACGCGCTGTCGAACAAGGGCGCGCAGGGACTGATGCAGCTAATGCCCGGTACGGCCGATGACCTGGGCGTCGACAACCCGTTCGACGCGACACAGAACATTCGCGGCGGCGCGCAGTATCTTGCGCAGCAGTTGAAGAGCTTTCAGGGCGACGAGAAGCTGGCGATGGCCGCATACAATGCCGGCCCCGGCAACGTCACCAAGTACGGCGGCGTACCGCCGTTCGATGAGACACAGGTCTACGTCACGCGCGTGTCGACGCTGCGTGATCGCTATCGCTCGTCGAACTGACAGTGGGGAGTGAATAGGAGTGAGAAAGGAGTAGGGGCTCGCTCACTTCTCTCCCCTTCGTTTCTCGCCGTCAGCCGTTCGGAATCTGGATCCGGTTCAGCACCGGCCGCTGCACGAGTTCGGCATCGGCTTCGAAGGCGATGCCGGCGCGCAGACCCGAAACATGGACCTTGCTGCCCGGTGCGAGCGCCGCTTCGCGCTTGCGCAGTTCTAGTGGATCGTCGATTTCCTCACCATCGAAGCTGAGCAGCACGTCGCCGACCTGCAGCCCGGCCTGCATGGCGGGGCTTTGCGGATAGACCGCGAGCACCTGGGCGCCGCGCGCGACGCTGGCCAGGTTGGCATTGGCCGTGATCGGCATGCGGCCGTATTCGACACCGAGCCAGCCGCGCACGACCACGCCCCTGGCCACTATCTCGTCGAGCACGCCTTTGGCGGTGGCGACCGGGATCGCGAAGCCGATCCCTTCGGCGAGCTGGCGTTGTGGCACGTTCGCCGTGTTGATGCCGACGAGCTCGCCACGCGCGTTGACCAGCGCACCACCCGAGTTGCCCGAATTGATGGCTGCGTCGGTCTGGATGAATTCCTCGTAAGCCCACTGATCTAGCTGGCGACCGATCGCGCTGGCTATGCCCATCGTCACCGTTTTGCCGAGGCCGATGGGATTGCCGATCGCCAGCACCACGTCGCCGACGTTTACGGGCGGCGCCTCGTCGAGCTTCATGGTCGGCAGGTCGCCGGCGTCGATCTTGAGCACGGCCAGGTCGGTGTCCTCATCGCCGCCGACCAGGCGCGCGGTCGCGATGCGGCCGTCGTAGAGCAGCACCTGGATGTCGTTGGAGCGGGCGATGACGTGGTTGTTGGTCAACACATAGCCGTCGGCGCTGACAATCACACCCGAGCCGAGGCTCTGCTCGCGGCGGTAGGCCGGCGGTCCGACACTGATGCCGCCGAACATGCGCTGGGTCACCGGATCGACCGAGACCAGACGGCGCTGTGCCGCGACCACTTTGTTGGCGTAGATATTCACGACCGCGGGTGCGGCGCGCGCGACGGCATTGGCATATGAAACCGGGCCGCTGCCGACGCTGCTGGCGGTGGCGTCGGGAGGCAGGCTCGGCGGGGCCGCGGTCGCGATGGTTGGCGGCATCGGGCTCTCGCCGCGCAGGCGGGCCGCCGCGTCGGGCCAGAGTCGTGTAACGATGAAGGCGATGGCCAGGCCGAGGGTAGCGAATTGCAGCACGAAGGCGAGCGTGCGGAACGCGGGTTTCATGGATTGTCCAAGGGGGGCACGGCCATGTTGCAACGTGCTGAAGCGGGCGGCAGGTTTGATTGTGCGCTGCCGGTTCAGTCGCTAAACTAACACGATTTTTGGGGCCAGCCGTCACGCAAGCCGGTCATCCGGCAGCGGGCTTTGTCTTCAGCGGGACGCAGCGACGGTCGGCGTGGACAACAGTCCGCGGCCGCTACGGCATTGCGGCATCCCCCTGCAGTCGGGCACGACGGCCCCGAACGTATTCTCAGTATTGAAACCGGAGACCCGGATGGCGAACGAAGGCGTCAATCATGGCCGCCGACGGTTCCTCACGGCCACGACTGTAGTCGTCGGCGGTGCAGGTGCCCTCGCAGCGGCAGTGCCATTCATCAAGAGCTGGCTGCCCAGCGCGAAGGCGAAGTCTGCCGGTGCGCCGGTGCAGCAGGACATCAGCAAGATCGAAGTCGGCCAGATGGTCATCACCGAGTGGCGCGGCCAGCCGGTATGGATAGTGCGGCGCTCGCCCGAGCAGGTCGGCGCGTTGGCTTCGCTGAACGCGCGGTTGCGCGATCCGGATTCCAAGAACGAAGACCAGCAGCCCAAGTACGCGCAGAATGCGTACCGCTCCCTCAAAGAGGAGTGGCTGGTCATGATCGGCGTCTGCACCCACCTGGGCTGCTCGCCGAAATTCCATGGCGAGATCAAGCCCGAACCGTTCGACGCGGACTGGAAGGGCGGCTTCTTCTGCCCCTGCCACAAGTCGCGCTTCGACATGGCCGGGCGCGTGTTCGAAGGTGTGCCGGCGCCGACCAACCTCAAGGTTCCCGACTACCACTTCGCTGACGACAAGACGCTGGTCATCGGCATCAAGCCGGAAGGAGCCGCGTAATGTTGCCCGACCGCATCAATCGCGCCGTCACCGGCGCCCAGGAATGGTTCAACTACCGCGCCGCGGCTTTCGGTCCGATGTACCGCAAGCACATGTCGGAATACTGGGCACCGAAGAATTTCAACATCTGGTACTACTTCGGCTCGCTCGCGCTGCTCGTGCTGGTCAACCAGATCCTGACCGGCATCTTCCTGACCATGCACTTCAAGCCCAGCGCCGCGGAATTCGCGCCGGGCATCTCGCAGGCGTTCGCGTCGGTCGAACTGACCATCATGCGCGACGTCGAGTGGGGCTGGCTGATCCGCTACATGCACTCCACCGGTGCGTCGGCGTTCTTCATCGTGGTCTACCTGCACATGTTCCGCGGCCTGCTGTACGGTTCCGCGCAGAAGCCGCGCGAACTCGTGTGGCTGCTCGGCATGCTGATCTACCTCGTGCTGATGGCGGAAGCCTTCATGGGCTATGTGCTGCCCTGGGGTCAGATGTCGTTCTGGGGTGCCAAGGTCATCATCTCGCTGTTCGGT
>JAAFHE010000509.1 GCA_013298265.1 Lysobacterales bacterium
ACTGGAAGGCAATCCTGCTGCCTGCACGCATCGCGGAGTACGTGGTGGTGCACGAGATCGCGCATCTGCACGAGCCGCACCACACACCCGCGTTCTGGCTGCGCGTGGAGCGCGCCCTGCCGGACTACGCGCAGCGCAAGGCCTGGCTGGCCGAGCACGGCATTGACGTAGAAGGGATCTGACAACGATGGCCGATTATTTCACCAGCGACCACTTCAAACTTCTGAACAAGTGGAAGGGTACCGTCTACGACAAGACCAACCCCGAGCAGCAGAAAGTCTACGGCGAGCTGAGCCAGGCTTTCGATGTGACGAAACGCTGGGCCGAGGCAGTTCAGCAGCGCTACTTTCCGATGGGGTGGAACAAAACCGTCCGCAAGCCAACGGATCAGTGGCAGAAGAAATTCGTGCCGTACAACTGGGGACGAATTTACCCGTCTTCCGAATCACCGCCGGAGCTGGCTTACACCGTGGGGATAGACGCGGCTCTTGGGTTCGTCGTCAAGATCGACGTGGTTGATACCCAGACGGAGGATGCTGCCCTGCGCACGAAGTTCGATGCGATCCGCGGCCCCTTCACGGCATCGCCTATCGTCGCCGTTTTGCCCGCGATCGATGGATTGGGCAAGTCGCTTCCGGAGCTGGTGGCGTGGTCGGTAGAGGCGATCCGCAACTTCGGGCTGCGCTATGACGAAGTGGCCGCTCAGCTGAATCTGGGCACGACACTGAGCGACGAGGACCTGCTCAGGCACTTTGACGGCAAGCCAGCGTTCCAGACCTTTCGCGCCTCGTGGCCGCCGCAGGACAAGGCGCTGTTCTGCAGGCTCGCCAGGGCAGTGCATTCAGCCGGCCTGGACTGGTGGCACACGGGCAAGAGCATCCAGGTTCGTTTCGGACGAAAGAATCCCGGCAGTGAACGCGCCGTAGGAGTGCTGGGTATCGTCCGTGGCACACGCACCCGCAAGATCACATGGACCCGGACGCTGGGCTCCGTTGCCAAGCTCAACCGAGAGCGTCTGACCCAGGGACTGGTGGCGACCATCGAATCCGCCCTGACGGCCGAGCGGGACTCACTGGACGAATGGCTTGTGATCGAAAACGAGCGGCCCGGCCTGTGGCCCAATCAGCTACGCGACGACCCGCTCGATCCCGGCGAAGACTCTGATGACGACGAAGCGAGCGACACCGAGGAGCGCAGGCAGCCTGTGAACCGCATCTACTACGGCCCGCCCGGCACCGGCAAGACCTACGAACTGTCGAAGCTGCTCAAGCGCGAGTACGAGCAAGCCATGACCGCGGTGTCGCGCGAGGAATGGCGCAGCCAGTTCATCGCGCAGCGAATCGCCAACCTCACCTGGTGGGAAGGCACGGCGGCAGCGTTGTTCGATCTGGGCGGTACGGCGAATGTCGACGCCATCCTGAATCACCCCTTCGTGAGTGCGATCGCAACGATCAAGAGCAGCAACAAGAACGTGCGCAACACGGTCTGGGGCGCACTCCAGTACCACACCATCGACGACTCCAAGAGCGTCAAGATGAGCAAGCGGATGGCGCCGGCCGTCTTCGACAAGAAGCCGGACTCCACGTGGACCTTCGCCGGCGAGTGGGACCAGGTCGGTGGCGATCTGAAGAATCTCGTAGCGCAATACACAGCCGGCCCGCCGACGAGCGACATCATCAAGCGGTTCCACTTCGTCACCTTTCACCAGTCGTTCGGCTACGAGGAATTCGTCGAGGGACTTCGGCCTGCGCTCGGTGGCGAAGGAGAGACCGCCGAAATCCAGTACGAAATCCGTTCGGGTGTCTTCAAGGACCTGTGCCGCCGCGCACGTTCCGCACCGGACCAGCGGTTCGCGATGGTGATCGACGAGATCAACCGCGGCAACATCAGCAAGATCTTCGGCGAGCTGATCACCCTGATCGAACCCGACAAGCGTGAGGGCGCGGAGAACGCCGTGTCGGTGACGCTGCCCTACTCCGGCGACACCTTTTCGATACCGGCCAACGTCGACATCATCGGCACGATGAACACGGCGGACCGGTCCCTGGCGCTGCTCGACACCGCGCTGCGCCGTCGCTTCGAGTTCGTGGCGGTGATGCCAGACGCGCGCGACGAGCCGGGCGCGCCGCTTGCAGGCCTGCGAGTACGTTCTGGTGAGCAGGAGATCGACGTTCCCCGCATGCTGGATGCGATCAACCGGCGCGTGGAAGCGCTGTACGATCGCGACCATTGCATCGGCCACGCATACTTCACGCCGCTGGCCAAGGTAGCCGATGGGGAGGAACGGCTGGTCGAATTGCAGCAGGTGTTCAGCACCCGCATCCTGCCGCTGCTCGAGGAATACTTCTTCGAGGACTGGCAAAAGATCCGCCTCGTGCTGGCAGACAACCAGAAACCACCGGCGGTGCAGTTTGTCCGGGAGAGCGCCGACCACGAGGACGATCTTGCCCGCTTGTTCGGCAGCGACCACGGACTGGACAGCTACGCCAGCAGACGCCGCTACGCAGCACAGAATGCAGCATTTTCCAATCCGGACGCCTATATCGGCATCTACCAGACCTTGCTGGCCTGACCGCGGCAGCCCCGGTGAACGGCATCACGATCTACGAATTCGACGCGCTGACGGCCGCGGCGGCGCCTGTCTCGGGCGCCGAGGGTCTGCATCAGATCCCGGAGAAGGTCTATGGCTGGCTCGAAGACCAGTGCCTGCGCGCCAGCGGAAACGGCGAAGCGGCATGGCTGCGCCTGACCCAGCGGCGCGGGCGACGGGTCGTGCAGGTCGCCAGTTTCGTCGGCGTGATTCGCGCACCGGATGGATTCCAGATCGAGGTGTTGCCCAAGATCGGCAAGGCCGTTGGCGGCGGCAGCAAAGAAGCCCGCCAGCTACTCATCGAGATGCTCTGCTGCCTGCAGGGCTTCCGCCACGTTCGGACCGACAGCGCCAAAATCTCGGCAGCGCGCATGCCGCTGCTGGAGGTCTTCATCGCGGAGTTTCTGCGCACGGTCGAGCACATCGTCAAACGCGGGCTGCGCAGCGACTACTCGAACAAGCAAGACAACCTCTTTGCGCTTCGGGGCAAGCTGCTGATGGCGCCGCACCTGCGGCAGAACCGGCATCGGGCGGACCGCTTCTTCACCGAGCACGACGAGTTCTCAACCGACCGCCCGGAGAATCGCCTGCTGCACGCCGCGCTGCGGCGCGTGCTGATGCTGTCAGCCTCGCAGGCCAACCAGCGGCTGGCGCGCGAACTGCAGTTCGTGTTCGCCGACGTGCCCGCATCGGTACCGCCCTGGACAGACTTCCAGCGCGTGCGGCGGGACCGGGGCATGGGGCATTACGCGGATGCACTGGCCTGGGTCCGTCTGATTCTCGACGAGGAATCACCCGTGACGGGCACAGGCGGGCATCCGGCACCATCACTGCTGTTTCCGATGGAGGCGGTGTTCGAGGCATTCGTCGCCAAGCATCTCGCCCGCCAGCTGTCACGACCGCTGATCCTGAAACGCCAGGCCCGCAGCCGTCATCTGGTTCGCCATCGTGAGCAGAACTGGTTTCGGCTCAAGCCCGACCTGCTGATTCGGGAAGCCAACCGCGATGCCCTGGTGCTGGACACCAAGTGGAAGCTGCTGGACGGCACGAAGGCGAACGGCACCGACAAGTACGGTCTGTCCCAGAGCGATTTCTACCAGTTACAGGCCTACGGCCAGAGCTATCTGGACGGCCAGGGCGCTGTGGTGCTGATCTACCCGAAGACGGCCGCCTTCGACCGGCCGCTGCCGGTGTTCGAGTTCCCGACGCTGCAAGGGCTGCAGCTCTGG
>JAAFHE010000051.1 GCA_013298265.1 Lysobacterales bacterium
ATCGCCAAGCATTCAGCCACCGCCTTGCGCGGTGGCTTTTTTTTTGTGCGCCCGGCAGGGCGCACCTGCTTGGAGGTGAAAGTCCTCTACTCGCCCGGCAAGGGGAAGAGTTAGCGGAAGGCAAGGGCGCTGCGGGTGACCGGGCGTCCGGAGGAAGCCGGAAGCAAAACGCTGGCCTGACGAACAGGAAGCGGATACGAGGCGACGCATCGGGATGAGGCAGCAAAAAAGGCCAAAGTCCACTACTTGCACGGACGATGCGGCGTATATCCGACAGGCATAAGCGGGAAGGCAGGTGCGTCATACCCGGGGAGATCTCGCCTTGTGCCTGAAAGGGCAACGCGGTGACGCGGAGCGAGAAGTCAGCCGAGGCCATAGTAGGTGCGTGATGACCGAAGGGCCGAACGTGAGAGACCGCGATTAGGACAGTCGAGACTCGATGATCGTCAGCGATGCAGAAGCCCGCGCGAGCGGGGCCGCGGAGACGCAGACGGGACGGAATCCTGGAGGCGAGCCGTGTGGTGCGGAGACGAGCACGGCGGCGACTGAGCAAACGAAAGCGGAGTTGCCGCGATTGATGGAAGCGGTGGTCGAACGCAGCAATCTGTGGTCGGCGTACCAGAAGGTGGTTCGCAATGCGGGGGCGCCGGGGGTGGATAACCTGCCGGTGAGCGCATTGAAGGATTGGCTGAAGGTGCACTGGCCAAGCGTGAAGGCAGCATTGCTGGAAGGCCGGTATCTGCCGGCGGCGGTACGAGCGGTGGCCATTCCCAAGCCTTCAGGCGGGGAACGGCTACTGGGTATCCCGACGGTAGTGGACCGGCTGATCCAGCAGGCGCTGCTGCAAATCCTCCAACCGATCATCGACCCGACATTTTCCGAATCGAGCTACGGCTTCCGGCCTGGGCGCAATGCGCATCAGGCGGTGCGAGCGACCCAGCGCTATGTGCAGGAGGGTCGCTCCTGGGTTGTGGATATTGATCTGGAGAAGTTTTTCGACCGGGTGAACCACGACATTGTGATGTCGCGGGTAGCGCGGTACGTCGAGGATGGTCGGGTGCTCAAGTTGGTCCGACGTTATCTGGAAGCGGGACTGATGCGCGATGGGGTGATCGAGGCACGTGGCATGGGCACGCCGCAAGGCGGCCCGTTATCTCCACTGCTGTCGAACATCGTGTTGACGGACTGGGATCGCGAACTGGAGAGACGCGGACATGCGTTCTGTCGCTACGCCGACGACTGCAACATCTACGTCCGAAGCGAAATGGCGGCCAAGCGCGTGATGGCGAGCATGACAACGTTCCTTGAGGAACGTCTGTCCCTGCGCGTCAACGAGGCCAAGAGCGCGAGTGCTCGCCCCTGGGAACGCAAGTTCCTCGGGTACACGGTGACGCGGCACGACGGTGTCACCCGTCTGCGCGTGGCGCGCGAAAGCGTCCTGCGTTTGACGGCGCACATCCGCGAGCTGATGCGCCGAGGGCGAGGAAGAAGCCTGCGCGTCACCATCGAAGCACTCAATCCGGTGCTGCGCGGGTGGGGCGGCTACTTCCAGCTCAGCGAGAACAAGCGGCTATGGAGGGAGATCGACGGCTGGCTACGGCGAAGGCTGCGCTGCCTGCTATGGCGGCAAGCCAAGACCCGCCAGCGTCGAACGCAATGGCTGCGCAAAGGTGGGCTATCGGAAGACCGCGCATGGCGCTCTGCCCGCAACGGACAAGGTCCGTGGTGGAACAGCGGCGCCAGTCACATGAACGCGGCCTTCCCGAAGGCCTTCTTCGATCGCCTGAAATTGGTCAGTCTGGTCGACCAAAACCGGCAACTTCAGCGTCACTCGTGAACCGCCGTATGCGGAACCGCATGTACGGTGGTGTGGGAGGGGGCC
Source organism: Lysobacterales bacterium (assembly GCA_013298265.1). Classification (GTDB taxonomy): domain Bacteria; phylum Pseudomonadota; class Gammaproteobacteria; order Xanthomonadales; family Rhodanobacteraceae; genus Tahibacter. Next base: position 1,883 of record JAAFHE010000051.1, read on the forward strand.
GGGCTGCCGGCTCCCTACCCGATTACGTCGCCGCGGCGCCTGCGGTGATTCGGTGCTGGCGGACGAGAGCCGCGATGCCGTCGTTGCAGCATGAAGTCCGCCGCGCGCAACAGGACGGCGTCTGGACGCCCTCGCGACGAGCGGGTGTGAGAAGCGGGCTAGTCCAACGGGCGCTTGTCGTGGTTGCGGTTTGTGCTAATTTGTGGCCCAAGGTTTCCCCCGGCAGTGCGGAGGTCGTCATGCGACCCTTTAACCTGCAATTGTCTGTGTTGGCCCTGGCTTGTGCTCTCCCGCTGCTGGCCACAGCGCAAACCGCCGCACCCGCGGCTGCGACGGCAAACGCCGAAGCCGAGATTGCCCTGGCCGTGGCCGATCTCGATCTCTACCAGCGCGGCCTGCAACTGGAAATCGAGTCGTTGCGAGAGGCGCAGCAGCGGCTGCAATCCGCCCGCGACGCCCGCGATGACGTTTCCGAAAGTACCGCCCTGCAACCGGTGCTCACGCGCGCGTACGAGCGCAACGCCGCCAAGTCGCTGAATGTCGATCTGCGCCGCTACCGCGAGGTCAAGCGTCAGTTCGGCGATATCCTCGTGCTTGGCGAATACATTGACCAGCTCAACGCGCAGCTCGAACAGCTACACCAGAGCGGTATAAGTGCCAAGCAGCGTGCGGACCAGCGCAAGTCGATCGAGGAAGCACGCGCCAGGGCGGTCGATCCCTACGCCGTGCTCGATGTCGCGCTGCGCGACGCGCTCAAGCAGCGCGCCGACGCGCTTGTGCGACTGCGTATCAACAATCGTGATCTGGTGCAGGAATTGACCAGCCGTTAGCCGGCGGCTGTCAGGTCCGCCTATCGGGCCAGTCGCAAACTAGCGCGCTCGCAGGGCGTTCGTAGGGTCGCGCGCCAACCCGGCGCGCTCCCCGCGTCGTTGCGTCGGCTGGTTCGACATGTGCGCAACGCATGAGGCTCGTCCGTCCATGCGCGAATGGGTGGCACGGTGCGCCGATGTCGCGCCTCATGCGGCGCGGCGCAGTTCGCGCAGCAGGCCTCGGGGCAAAGTCACGCTGGCAGCGACCGGCAGGTGGTCGGAGAACGCTTGCGGCAAAGTCCACAAGCTGTCGATCTGCAAACTTTCCGAAACCAGGATGTGGTCGATCGCACGGCGCGGACGCCAGCTCGGGAACGTCGGCGGCGGCGCCAACGGCGGAGTCAGCGACGTGCGGCGATAGAGTTCGCGCAGCTCCGCGCTGTCGGCTGCACAGTTGAGATCACCCATCAGCACCGCGTGCGGCGCATCCGCGAGCAGTTCCGCGATGAAGCCGAGCTGGCGCATGCGCGCCTCCGGACCCAGCGAAAGGTGCGAAATCACGACCGTGAGTGCGTCGGCGCCCGCGCCGAAGCGAGCGAGCAGCGCGCCGCGGCCCGGAATGCGGCCCGGCAGTGGATGATCGATGACTTCGCTCGGTTCGATGCGGCTGATCAGGCCGTTCGCGGACTGTGCGAGACGCGAGACGCGCCGGTTCGGCTGGTGGCTCCAATACGGAAACCCGGCCGATTCGGCGATGTACTGGGTCTGATTGACGAAGCCGGAGCGCAGTGTCCCGGCATCGGCCTCCTGCAGGCCGACCACGTCGAAATCTTCGATCGATCGTGCGAGCGCGTCGAGATTCGCGCGCTTGCCGGGATGCGGCAGCCAGCTACGCGTGACGTAGTCGCTGTAACGGCCGACGCTGGCGCCGGCGACGATGTTGCAGCTAAGCAGGCGCAATCGCCCGAACTCATCGCCATCGCTAGGGTCGGTACCGGGCGGAACACTCATCCATGCAGCCTATGCTGGGCGAGCCCGCTACCGCAAGCGACCTGGGTACGGAAAGCAGGGAAATGCGCTTGCGGGAGCGAGGCGCCCCATACGGCAATCTGCCGTGTGTGCGCCTCACTCTCGCGGCATCACTTCGAAGTCACTTCTTCTTGCCGGCGGCAAGTTCCTTGTCGACCAGCCACAGCGCCAGTTCGACGGCCTGAGGCTGTCCGCCTGCCGACGCCGAATCCAGGCGGTACTTGCCGTTGACGATGAGCGTCGGCGTGCTTTCGATCTGATAGGCCAGGGCGCGCTCGCGACCCTGGGTCAGATTGCCCTCGACGACGAAGGACTGCGCTGTGCTGATGAAATTCTTTGGATCGACGCCGAATCCTGCGTAGAAGCCGGCAAAGTCTTCGATCGTTCGCAGCGGCTTGTGGTCGCGATGCAGCGCGTCGAACATTGCCTGATGGGTCTTGTCCAGCACGCCCAGCGACTGCGCAGCGTAGAACGAACGCGCCATCGGTTCCCACGACGGATTGAACACGACCGGCATGTAGCTGAAAGTCACGCCCTTGGGCAGCTTGGACTTGAGCTGATCGGCATACGGCTGGAAGTGCGCGCAATGCGAGCAGGCGTACGAGAACACTTCGGTGACTTCGACCTTGCCCGCGGCCGGCGGCGTCGGTTTGGCCAGGACGATGTAGTGCTGGCCTTCCTTCCATTCGGTCTTGCCGGCGGTCGGGGCGGCAGCCTTGCCGTCGTTGGCGCCGCTGGCACTGGCGGCAAGCAGTCCGGCAAACAGGAACATCAAACGCTTCAGCATGGTGATCTCCGGAGGACGGGCTTTATTTGGGGGCCACAGCTTCTTGTGCGACCAGATGCAGGATGATGGCTTCGAGGTTTTCCGAGCTGCCGGCGCTCTGGCCGTCGAGGCGGTACTTGCCGTTGATGACGAAGGTCGGCGTGGAATCCGCCAGCACCGCCTTGATGTAGGCGTCGGCCTTTTTCATCTTGGTATTGACGGCGAAGGAGTTCGCTGCGCCGGTGAAGTCGGCGACCTTGACGCCGTACTTCTCGTAGAACGCCGCCACGTCCGCCAGCGTCGGTGCCGGACTCTTGAGCTTGCCGTTGACGACGACGGCGAGTGGTCCACCGCCCCAGATGGCAACGAACATGTCGTCGTGCGCCTTGTCGGCCACGCCGAGCGCCTGGGCGGCGAAGTACGCGCGCTGGAACAGCGGCCACTGCTCGCCCTGGTTCCACGAGGCCGGCACGTAACTCATTATCGCGTTCGCCGGCAGCTTGGCCTTGATGCTCTTGACCTTCGGCGCGATCGAGAAGCAGGCCGGGCAGCCGTAGGAAAATACTTCCGTGACTTCGATTTTGTCCGGCTGTGCGGTGAGCTGCGGCGGATCGACCTTGAAATAGTGCTTGCCTTCCTCCCACGGTCCGCCCTGGGCAGACACGCTGGCGGCGGCGATGAGACCGACAAGACCTAGGGCGAGGCGCTGGAACATCCGGATCTCCTGGTTGAAACACGGCCGTTGTGGGCCATTGCGGTCATTACGCGACCGAAGCATAGGCGGCTTGCGCTGCCCCGGGGCGGCTGATGGGCACAGACACGCCGAGCCGGGGCGAGTTCACGCCGAACGGCGCGGACAGTGTCGGGTGTTCAAGCGCCGGCCAGACGACCTTACTTGGTGCTGGCTGTTGTCACCGGTTTGGCCGTATGCAGGCCTTCGGCATACGAAGCGACCGCGACCACATCCTGTTCGGACAGGCGCTTGGCGATCTGCGGCATGATCTTGCCGCGCTCGTCGTTGCCCCAGGTTATCCCGCTCTGCCAGTCCTTGAGCTTGGCGACGAGGTAGTCGGTCCACTGGCCGGCGATCTGCGGGTAGCCGGAACCCGGATTGCCACGGCCTGACGGACCATGGCAGGACATGCAGGCCGGAACGCCTCGGGTCGCATCACCGACGCGCCAGAGCTGTTCGCCGCGCGCCTTGAGCGCCTGGTCGCCGTTGCCGGCGGTAGCCTGTTTGGTCGCGAAATGGGCGCCGAGGTCGTGCATGTCCTGTTCGGACAGGCCGGCCGCGAAACCGAGCATGATGGGGTTGTTGCGCTGGGCCGACTTGAACAGCGCGAGCTGCCGCGCGATGTAATCGGCCTGCTGTCCGGCGATCTTGGGGTATTGCTTGTCGCTGGAGTTGCCGTCGGAGCCGTGGCAGGCACCGCAGGCGGCGGCCTTGGATTCGCCGGCCTTGGCATCGCCGACGATGGCATGAGAAGCGGCAGTTTCTGCCTGGACCGAACCCACTGCGAGCAAGCCCGCCAGAGCAACTACGCGCCGAAAACTCATTACACTCGACTCCACATAGGCTGAAAACGTGGCCGTCCCCGGCAGATTCGCTCTCGCGGGGGGCAGAAAACCGCCGAATTGTACCAGCGCCCCCCAAGTGGTCAAACGTTCGGAGAGATCACCAGCGGCATTGGCACCATCGTTCCTTTGCCCTTCGCCAGATCTCCGTTGGCAGAGACTGCCGCCAGCATTGGCACGTCAGCTTCGGTACCGTGCAACAGATCTCCACAACCCTGGCCAACGCGTAGCGTTGGCCGCCCCCTTAACTTAAGGGGGCTCCAAGAGCCGAAACACTTTCGATCCTGAGAATCTTCCTCATATGTCCGATTCCCTTTTCCGTCGCGCTCGCTTTCGCCTGGCTGCGCACGAGTTGCGCCAGTTGCCTGCCGACAGGGGGGCCGAAGTCGCGTTCGCCGGCCGCTCGAACGCCGGCAAGTCGAGCGCGCTTAATCGCATTTGCGATCAGGTCGGCCTCGCGCGCACCTCCAAGACGCCCGGGCGCACACAGCAACTCGTCGTCTTCGATCTCGACGAGGACCGCCGCCTCATCGATCTGCCCGGCTACGGCTATGCCAAGGTGCCGACGGCCTTACGTGACCACTGGCGCGGACTCATTGATGCCTACCTGTCCGGGCGCCAGTCGCTGCGCGGCGTCGTGCTGATCATGGACAGCCGTCATCCGCTCAAGGATTTCGACCGGCTCATGCTGCAGTACTGCCGCGACATCGACCTGCCCTGCCACGTGCTGATGACCAAGGTCGACAAGCTCTCGCGCGGCGACGCCGCGAGCACCTTGCTGTCCACGCGCCGCGAGATGGGACTGCTGTGTCCGCGGGCGACCATCCAGGCCTTCTCGTCGCTCGACCGGATCGGCATCGACGAAGCGCGCGCCGCGATCGCCGCCTGGCTGTCCACGACCGGACCGGCGGCGGGCTGAGGGCGCGCCGCTATCCTCGTTCCAGTACAGATCGGTCGCGACGTGGCCCGGCGCAGCGGTAACGCTGCGCGCCCTGCCGCTACAGCGCCTTGCCGCCAAAGCGGTGCGTGTACTGCAGGTAAAACTGCCGGCCGGTCGCGTCGAACCACGAGATGTCGTAGTACGGATAGCCCGTCGCGGTCGCATCGCGTGGCGGCATTTTGTCGAACAGGTTCGTGACCGCCAGCGAAATCTGCGCTCGTTCGCTGATGCGGTATTGCAGCGACGCGTTGTAGCGGTAGGTCGCGCCGATCCAGGGGCTGCCACCGTCTTCGGGATCGTAGACTTCCGAATAGGAATCCGAATTCGGCAGCCGGCCCAGGCGCTCGCCGTGCAGCGTCGTGGTCCAGCGGTCCTTCTCCCAGCTCACGCTTGCGCTGGCCTTGGTGCGTGGGATGTCGAAGCCGCTGTTGACGGCGAACTGGTCGTCGACGAGATCGCCGGTGTACTGCTGGCTCTCGTGCCGGCGCACCCAGGTGTAGTTGCCCGTGAAGCGGAACAGGCCAAGCGCGGTTTCCAGTCTGTAGTGCGTGCTGAAATCGATGCCGCTCGTGCGCTCCCGCGCGATGTTGATCGGATTGACGAAGACGCCGTACAGGCCTCCGTCAGTCGAGCGGCGAACGCGTGCGAGCGCATCGACACAGGTAGGCGAGGCCGGATCCACCGGCGTGCCGTCGACGCGCGCGCCGATACGGCAGCTCGCCTCGTCCTGCAGCACGCCGTCGATGCGCAGATCCTGCACCTGGTTGCGCAGGTCGATGTCGAAATAGTCGAGCGAGAAGTCCAGATTCGCGACCGGCGAGAACACCAGGCCGGCGGTATAGGCCTTGCTCGTTTCCGGCTGCAGGCGGCGATTACCACTGCGCGTGACGATCACACCTTCGTCGCCGTAGGAACAGTCGCTGATGTCCAGGTCAGGCTCCTCCGTGCGGCAGCGGTAGTAGTCCGAGCCCGAGGATTCGAGATTGCCCTCGCCCGAGAACACGTAGTGCAGGTCCGGCGCGCGGAACGCCGTGCCGTAGGAGCCACGTACGAGCACCGAATCGAACGGCCGCCATTCGAGGCCGCTGCTCCAGGTCGGCTTGTCGATCGAGTGGCCGTCGTAGCGGTACTGGTCATAGCGCGCCGCGGCGCTGACGCTCAGCGAGTCCAGCAGCGGCACGCGCAGCTCGCCCGCCGCTGCCCAGCGGTCGCGGCTGCCCGAACCGTCGGAATCACGCCAGCTGTAGTAGTAGTACTGCGTCGCGAGTGGATCGGGATGCAGGTCGTAGGCCTGATCGCCTACTTCGAGCGTGCCCGCGAAGCCCGCCTCGCCGGCGGGCATCGCGAACAGCTCGGTGTTCGTGAGCGTCAATGACAGCGTGTCGGTGCGTGATTTCGGCGTATACGTGGTCCGCGCGGCAATGTCGTCGTACTCGGCGCGGGTCAGCGGCGCGTACAGGCGTTCCGGGTCCGCATCGAAGATCGGAAAGCCGTCCTCGTCGACGCCGAGCTGCGGGCCCAGGAACAGCGCGTTCGCGCGTGCGGCCACGATCTGCGGCCAACTGATCGTCGACTGGTACTGCGAATGGCTCAGCGCCGTTTCCCACGACCACGCCGTGCCGAAGTCGCCTTTGAGCCCCGTGCTGATGCTGAAGGTCTTCTGCCGGTTGCGGATCATGCCGCGATCCAGCCCGCCCATTTCCTCGGGCGAGAACTGGCGCTGCCAGTATTCGACGTCGCCCGTGGCCTGGTTGTGGAAATAGCCTTCCTCGTTGCCGTCGGGTGCCTGGAAGCTCCACTGCGTCACATCGCGGAACATCGACAGCTCGTGATAGCCCAGCTGCAGGTCGGCGAACCAGTTGATGCCGTTGTCGAACGAATAGCCGAGCGAGGCATAGCTGTTCACGCCCTTGCGCCGGCTCGTCATCGTGCCGTAGCCGATCGACGCATCGCTGCCGCAGTAGTAGCCGTCCTCGCCGTCGACGCCCCAGCCGGGACGCGACGCGTAATAGGTCGAGCCGCCGTTGAGATGCGCCAGCCCGGCACAGGTCGAAGCGCCGGGATCGAGGTATTCGTCGTACCAGTTGGTGCGCAGGAATGCGCGGCGGGCGACGCGGGTGCGTGCGGTCGGCGCGTCCTGTGTGGAATCCTGGACCTCACGCTCGTAGGCCCACAATGGCCGCTGCGAGAGCAGCTCCACGCCGTAGATCGCATGGAAGCGTTCCGTGCCAAAGCCGCTGGACAGGCTCAGGTTGAACGACTCGCCACCGCCGCGGGAGGTATCGCCCAGGCGCAGGTCGACCGTGGTGCCGTCGGCCTTTTTCTTGAGGATGAAATTGACCACGCCGGAGATCGCGTCGGAGCCGTAGATCGCCGACGCGCTGCCGGTCAGGATCTCGATGCGCTCGACCATTCCGAGTGGAATATTGGATATGTCCGTAAAGTTGCTGCGGCCCTTGAACGGCATCGGAAAGTCGGCGATGCGGCGCCCGTTGACGAGCACGAGCGTATGGTTGGGGCCGAGGCCGCGCAGGTCGACCTGCTGCGCACCCGGCGAGAAATCCGCGCCGCTGGCCGATTGCTGGCTCTGCGTCTCGCCGCCGTTCTGGGTCATCGCGCGCAGCACGTCGGGAACGGTGGTGAAGCCGTTGGCCTTGATCTCCTGCGCGGTGATCACGGTGATCGGCGCCGGGCCTTCGATCTGCGCGCGCGGAATGCGCGAGCCGGTCACCTGGACACTTTCGAGCTCGACCACCGGCCGCTGCGTCGCGGAGTCGCTCAGGGTAGGGGCGGGCGTGCTGGTCTTCGGCGCTGGCGGCGCGGCGTCCCGGACGATGACCATCGCGCCGGAACCATCGCGCCGCAGCGTATGACCGCTGCCGTGCAGCAGGCGCTCCAGCGCGTCAGCGGCCGTCATCGTGCCTTTTGCGCCAGCCGTGCGCAGGCCCCTGAGCTCGTCGGCGGAATAGACAAACTGTGCGCCGGACTGCCGCGCGAGCGTGTCCAACGCGGTGACGAGGTCGCCCGGTGGTATGTCGATCGGCTCCGGCGCGGTCGCGTTCTGCGCGTGGGCGGCCAGCGCCGTCGCGCAGGCCAGGGTCAACACCAGCACACGCATGTGTCGCAGCATCAGAACTTCCCCTTAGCAGGTTGTTGAGAAAGGGGAGAAGCCCCTTTCTCAATCGAACGGTGCAAGCAGAGCTTGCCCACGTTCTCCGCGAATCAATCGCTTACGCGATCGACTCTCGTTCGATCCATTCTGGATCGCTCTAGCAGGCTGTTTCTCAACAGCCTGCTAGGGGCGCACCCGGCGCCAGCGGAAGTCATGACGAACGACGCCGCGAAATCCCGACTAGCGGACTGTCTCACTCATTTCGCATCTCGCGCGGGCACGTGCTTGGTCGGGTCGAAGTACTTCCAGGCCACGGTCTTCGGGTTCTTGTTGTAGAGCCGGAGGTAACACATCAGCTTTCTTGCCAGGTCGGCCACTGAAGTGAAGACACCTCGCGCGATCACGTCGCGTTCGATCTTCGCAAACCACAGCTCCACCTGATTGAGCCAAGAGGAGTAGGTCGGCGTGTAGTGTATGGAGACGTTGGAATGCGCGCTCAGGAAGTCCCGCACGGCTTGCGTCTTGTGCGCCGACAGGTTGTCCGCGATCACATGGATCTCCTTGCCGGCAGGCTGGTTCGCCACGATGTCGGAAAGGAATGCCACGAATTCGACCGAGGTGTGCTGCTTCGCCGTCTTGCCGAGCATTTCGCCGGACCGTGTATTGAACGTGGCATAGAGTGACAGGGTGCCGTGCCTGAAATACTCGAACCCATGGCGCTCAGCTCGACCGGGCGAGAGCGGCAAGCACTGATCGAGTCGGTGCAAGGCCTGGATATGCGTCTTCTCGTCAACGCGGAAGACTGCCGCATGCTGCGGCGGATGCAGGTAAATGATGTCCGCCGCCTTGGCCTCGAAGTCCGGATCGTTGGTCGCCATGTAGCGGTCGAGCCGTGCAGGGTCTATTCGGTGCTTCGACCACACCCGCTGCACGGTGCTGTGAGAGATTCCACCCAGTTCGAGAGCGAGCTTGCGGCACGACCAATGCGTCGAGCCATCCGCCGGCTTACGCTTCGTCGTCCAGTCCAGGATCCGGGCTTCGAGCCGCGCATCGACCTTGTAGGCCGCACGCCCCCGGTGCATCGCCACCAACCCCGCAACGCGGTCTTCGGCGAACCGCTCGCGCCAGCGTTGGATGAAGCGAACATCGCAGTCGAGCTTGTCGCGAATCTCGTTGAACCCGACTCCGTCGGCACTGAGCAGAATCAGCTTCGCGCGCCGCGCGAGTCCTGCACTGGTGCCCGGCCGCCGCACCAACGCTCCCAATTCACGCCGCTCGCTCTTGCGAAGCTTCAACTTCTTGTCCATGAATGCATCAGATGCAATTTAATGGATACAGTCCACCAGTCGCGTGCCCCCTGAGAAAGTCATGTCAGACGTTGCGATCCTCTTGGTGCATCGTGTTTGTGAAATACTGAGACGCGCGGAGGTTGCTGTCATCTACTGAGCAATTCAACCCCGCGCGCGGGCCAGGTGCCCTGGAAGAAACGTACGAGTCGTGGGATACAAGGTGAACGGCAGCGCCGAGATGACCGATAAGTCATTGGTGCGAGCCCACGGCGTTAGCCGA
>JAAFHE010000510.1 GCA_013298265.1 Lysobacterales bacterium
GGCGAATCGACCGCGCGTGATTCGACAGACGCCGTCGCAGCCTTCACCACATTGCGCACTATGCGTACGAGTTCCGGTGTAGGCTGCCGCGATCCTCGGCACGCAGGGGAAGAGCGATGGTCTCCACGGAAACTCGAGCGGCGATGGACGCGGCGGCGCGGATCACTCCGCCTCCGCCCGGAGCGGGCATCGACGCGGATGCGCTGCGCCGCGCGGAGATGGACCTGATCCTGGGCCTGCGTCCCGGCGAGGCGCGCACCGACAATGCCTCAGCCTGGGGCCTGGCGCTGTCGGGTGGCGGCATCCGCAGCGCGACGTTCTCGCTCGGCGTGCTGCAGGCCCTGGCTCGCGACAACCTGCTGCGCTGCTTCCACTACCAGTCGACGATTTCCGGCGGCGGTTACATCGGCGGTTTCCTGCAGGCGCTGATCCGCCGCCGCGGCTTCGCCGGCGCCTTCGACGTACTGCGTTCGACCTTGCGCGAACGCGCCGCAAGGCCGGAACGGACAGCGGCGGAGGATCCGCAGCAACCGATCCAGCACCTGCGCGAGTACAGCAACTATCTGAGTCCGCGCAAATCGGCGCTGTCCGGCGACACGCTCGGCATGATCGGCACCTTCGTGCGCAACGTGCTGCTGGTGCAGGTGCAGCTATGCGCGCTGCTGCTGGCACTCAGCCTGCTGCCTATTCTCTTGTTCCACTTCGTCGCACGCTGGGCCGACATGGCCCCCGGCGTTTCGCTGTCGATCGCCGGGCTGCTCTGCGTTTTCGCCGCCGTCCTGCTGGGCTGGATCGGCGGACAGACCAACCGTCCCGTGGTTGCCGACGCCGAAGACCAGCGGCCGCGCACGCGCGTCGCGCTGGCCGCGCTCGGCGTCGTCGGTTCGCTCGCCGCCGGCTCCTTTCTCGGCGCCACCGGCCTGAGCAAGCTCGGACGCCTGCCCGAACCCTGGGACACGCTCTCACTGGCGCTGCTGCCGCAGGCGGCGCTGGAAACGCGGCTCGGCATCATGACCGCCATGCTGTATCTCGCGGTCTGGCTCATCTGGCTCGTGTTCGATCGCGTATTGACGCGGCTGCGCGGCAGCGACGACGCGTCACGCTCGCCGTTGCTGCAGCACCCGTGGCGGTTCCTGTTCGCCGCGCTCGGCTCGGCCATGTTCAGCGGCTTCGCGATCATCGCGACGCTGCGCCTGCTCGCGCCCTGGGGCGCCAGCGAGGCCACGCTGTGGCACTGCATGATCATCGGACCGGCCTTCACGCTCGCCGCGGTCACGCTGACCGGCGTCGTACATGTCGGCCTGGCCGGCAATGCCCTGAGCGACCTGCAGCGCGAAGTGTGGGCGCGGGTCGGCGGCAAGACCGCCGGCGTGGTGTTGGTCGGCATGGTGCTGACGCTCGCGCTGACGATCTACGGCCCGTGGCTGCTGCTGAACCTGTCGGGCCTGGTCGGCGAGAAATGGCGTGCCGTTTCCGGCTGGGCCGGCGTCCTCGCGTGGCTGTTCACCTCGGGCTCCGGCGTGATGCTGGCCTACAGCCAGCGCAGCGGAGGACCGAAGCCACGCTCGGCCATGCTCGACCGCCTCGTGCGCATTGCGCCGGCGGTGTTCGTGCTCGGCCTGCTCGTCGGCATCAGCCTCGGCGCGCAGGCGCTGCTGACGGTAGGCGGCTGGGACGCGCGCCCGCCCGGCGCCGACAGGAGCCTGACCACGTACCTGGGTCATCTCGCCCAGAATGCCGATGCGCAGATCGGTGTCGTCGCGGTGGTCGCGCTGATTGCCGTAGGCATCTGGTTGTTGTTCGGCCTCGCCGTCAACGTGAACGAGTTCAGCATGAACGCGTTCTATCGCAACCGCCTCGTGCGCTGCTATCTCGGCGCCAGCAACACGCAGCGCCAGCCCGAGCCGATCACGAATTTCGATCCGCACGACGACATCGTGCTGGCCGACATCGTGGAAGTGGAGCGCGACGACGGCTGCCGGCCGCTGTATCCGCTGATCGGCACGGCCTTGAATCTCGTCGCGGCCAAGCAGCTCGACTGGCAGGACCGCAAGGCCGCGTCGTTCTGCCTGACGCCAGGCCATTGCGGCTACATCCCACCGCCCTCGCGCGCGGGTGCGACTGCGGTCGGCGACCCGGCGCCGTGGGCCGCCGCCACGGCCATTCCCGGCACCACGCCCGACCCGCTAGCCGCCGCGCTGACCCTGGGCGGCGCGGTGTCGATCTCCGGTGCAGCGGTCAGCCCGAACATGGGCTACCACAGCTCGCCCGCGGTCACCTTCCTGCTGACCCTGTTCGACGCACGCCTGGGGTGGTGGCTGGCCAATCCCAGCCATCCGACCCGCCCCGGCGCCGGCAGCGCACCGTTTTCCGCCGGCTGGCTGCTGGCCGAGATGCTCGGCCTCACACGCGACGGCGGGCGCTATGTATACCTTTCCGACGGCGGCCATTTTGAAAACCTCGGCCTGTATGAGCTGGTGCGGCGACGCTGCCGCTTCGTGCTCTGCGTCGATGCCGGTGCCGATCCGGCGCGCTGCTTCGCCGACCTCGGTAATGCGGTGCACAAATGCCGCGTCGACTTCGGCGCCGACATCCGCATCGACGTCAACGCGCTCAAGCCCGGCGCCGACGGCTACAGTCCGCGCAGCTGCGCCGTCGGCAGCATCGCCTATGCGGACGGCAGCAGCGGCACGCTGCTGTACCTCAAGCCCACGCTGACCGGCACGGAACCCACCGACGTCGCTCACTACGCGAGCGCACACCCGAGCTTTCCGCACGAATCCACCGCCGACCAGTTCTTCGACGAGGCGCAGTTCGAAAGCTATCGCCGCCTCGGCGATTTCGTCGCGACCTCGGCCATCATCCCGGCGCTGGAACGCGCCGGCGCGGATGCGGCGACCGCGCCGCGCTCGGGACTCAGCGTGCACGACTCCGGCCTCAAGGAGCGCATCCTCGTCGAGCTGCGCCACCAGTGGGTCGCGCCGATCGGCGGGCTGCAGCAGCGCTTCGCCGCGCACGGCAAGGTCATGTCGCACCTGTTCGAAAAGCTGCGCAGCACGCCGGCGCTGGCGATCCTCGACGCGCAGATCTATCCCGCCTGGACCGACCTCGTCGCGGCCGACACGGCCGCGCCCGCCGATGCGGCCAAGCCCTATGCGCGCCGCACGCGACTGCCGGTCGGCGCGGACTTCCGCTGCTGCTTCTATTTCTGCCAGGAGCTCATGCAGCTCATGGAATCGGTCTATCACGACATCGATCTGGAACGTACCTGGCAACACCCCGACAACCGCGGCTGGATGAATGTGTTCCGCCACTGGAGCTGGGCGCCGATGTTCCGCATCGCCTGGGCCGCGAGTGCGCCGACCTATGGCGCACGCTTCGTCGCGTTCTGCGAAATCCGCCTGGACCTGCCGCGCATCAACGACGCGGTGAAAGTCGATGAACTGCGGCCGGACGCCGGGCAGGGCTGGCGCGAGCAGATCGACGCACTCGCCGACAGCGGTGTGATCAACCATGTCGAGCACGGCATCCTGCTGTCCGACGCGCTGGGCATGCTGCACAACCCCGAGGCTGCACCGCGGCTGTTCGTGCTGCGCCTGAAATGGAAACAGGTGCTTTCACGCAGCGCCGAACACATCCACGACAGCACACTCGGCGTCGCCGTCGTCGACGGCAGCAGCCTGCGCACGCTGCGCATCCAGGACCACCTGCGCAAACTCGGCCTCGGCGCCGAATTCATGCGCCTGCTGCTCGCGCGCGTACACCTCCAGCGCGTGGAACTACGCAGCGGCCACTACGGCGC
>JAAFHE010000511.1 GCA_013298265.1 Lysobacterales bacterium
CAGCAGACGTAGTGACGCCGAGGCGGCATTGACCAAGCTCGAATTGCTCCGGCCGGATGCCTACATCGTTCGGATGGATAGCTGGTGTCCGACAGTGAGTGTCGTGGACGGGCGCAGGACCTGCGAGAAACACTGAGCGGAGGCAGCACGGCATTTTGCACGTGCGGCCAATGCTGGCGTCGCCACGCCCAAAGGGAGATTGCCCGGGCCACAGACGATAGCAATGCGCGCATTCGTGTGACCGCCGTGGCCCCGCCCCACCCCCAACCTTTGGCCCTGTCGGCGCATCACGCGTCCGCGCTACCCTGCCCACTTCGCTCTGCCGCGGTACCGCCGTGAATGCTCCTGCCGAAGCGGCGCCCGCCGCTTCCTCCCCGCTTGCCAGGGCCGCTTTGCTGATGGTCGCGAGCGCCGTGCTGTTCGGCTTCATGACGGTCACGATCCGCCTCGCTTCCAAGCAACTGCATGCGTTCGAGATCGCGTTTTTCCGCAGCCTGTTTGGTTTCCTCTTCGCCCTGCCGCTGCTGCTGCGCCACGGCCCCGGCTTTCTGCGCACGAGCAAATGGGGCTTCTACGTGCTGCGCTGCTGCATCGGCATCGTCTCGATGCTGGCCGGCTTCTGGGCCGTGGTGCATCTGCCGCTGGCGCAGGCGATCTCGCTGTCCTACGCCACGCCGCTGTTCGTGACCATCGGTGCCGTGCTGTTCCTCGGCGAAGTCGTGCGCCTGCGGCGCTGGACCGCCGTGCTGCTGGGTTTCATCGGCGTGCTCGTGATCGTGCGGCCCGGGGCAGCGGATTTCAGCGCGGTCAGCCTGGTGGCGCTGCTCGCCGCGGCACTCAGCGGCACGGTCGCGATCAGCATCAAGTATCTGTCGCGCACCGAGCATCCCGACGCCATCGTGCTGATCACGACAGGGCTGTGGGTGCTGCTGTCGCTGCCGGCAGCGCTTCCCGTATGGCAGTGGCCGAATGCGGAATCCTGGCTGTGGGTGATTCTGGCCGGCGGCTTCGGCACGATCGCGCATCTGCTGTGGACGCGCGCGCTAAAGCTCGGCGAAGTGTCGGCGCTGACGCCGCTGAGTTTCCTGCAGCTACCGGTCGTGATCGTGTTCGGCTATTTCCTGTTCGCCGAGAAGCTGGACCTGTGGACCGTGGTCGGCGCGACCATCATCGTCGGCAGCAACATCTACATCGCCCACCGCGAAACGCGTCTGGCACGCCGCGTCATCACCGACAAGGGCGTCGCGAGCGAAACGGCGGTCTGAAACCCCGCCGAGCCCTCAGCCCCGTCACGCGCGGCCGAATACGCGATCGATATCGGTAGCGTCGAGCGCGCGCCACTGCCCGGCGGGCAAGCCGTCGAGCGCCAGATTGCCGACCTGGAAGCGATGCAGCGCCGCGACGTGGTTGCCGACCGCGGCGAACATGCGGCGCACCTGATGGTAGCGGCCTTCGTGCAGGGTCAGGCGCACCAGCCTCGGCTGCAGCGTTTCCATCGGCACCGGCAGCAGCGGCGTCTTTTCCGATTCCAGCAGCAGGCTGCCGCCGGCGAAGACGGCAGCCTCGTCGCCGCGCAGATCCTGCGCCAATGTAGCTTCGTAGCATTTGGAAACATGAGACTTCGGCGAGATGATCCGGTGCAGCAGGCCGCCGTCGTCGGTCAGCAGCAGCAGGCCCGAGGTATCGCGATCGAGTCGCCCGACCGGCGACAGCAGCGGATCGCGATAGCGGTAGCGGCGCGGCAGCAGGTCGTAGATCAGCCGTCCCGGGTCCTTGGTCGAGCAGGTATAGCCCACCGGCTTGTGCAGCATCAGTACCAGCCCCGGCGGCGGATCCAGCGGCTCGCCGTCGATGCGCACCTGCGCCGGATCCACGCGTGTGTCTTCGTCCAGCACTGCGCCGTTCGCATCGGTGATGCGGCCGTCGAGGAACCAGCCGGCGATCTCGCGCCGGCTGCCGTAGCCGAGATTGGCAATGTGGCGTAGCAGTTTCATGGGCGTGGTCCCTGTGCCTGGATGACTTTGAATCCCTGCGCGTCGGCGAGCACCTGCGATCGTGTGAACTGTCGCTGCAGTTCCTGCTCGTAGGGCAGATGCCGGTTCGCGACCAGCAGCAGCCGGCCGTCCTCGGCCAGCGACCCGGCCGCGGCGCGGATGAAGGCGCGACCGAGTTCGGGCTGGTCCGCGCGGCCCTGGTGGAACGGCGGATTGGTCACGATGAAGTCGTAACGCTGCGGCAGGCCGCGAGCGACGTCGTGCCAGAAGAATTGCACCGTCGGCGCAGCCAATAGGGCTTTAGCACAGCGCGCCAGATTTTCGCGCGCGAGCTCCAGCGCGCGCGCCTCGGCTTCGTACAGGTGAATTTCGCAAACATGTGGACAATGCAGCATAACTTCGCAGGACAGATAGCCGTAGCCTGCGCCGAGGTCGGCGCCGCGGCCAGCAAGATCCGGTGGCAGGTGCGCGGCAAGCAGGGCCGATGCCGCATCGATGCGGTCCCAGGCAAACAGCCCGGGACGGCTCAGGAAACGGCCGTCTGCGATCAGCCGCGGCGCTTCCTCATCCTTCCAGCGCTGGGCCAGCGCGCCATCGATGCGCGCCGCGTCCGCGTGCAGCCAGAACACGCGGCATTTGTGCTTGGACAGCTGGACCACCGGACCGGCCAGCGCTTCGAGATCCGCCTGGATCGCGCGCGCACCTTCGTTGTTGGCGACACTCGCCAGCACCAGTCCACCCGGCGCGGCGTGCTCGAGCGCGCGCACCAGCAGCGCGCGCGCCTCGCCGCGCTGGCGCGGCGGCAGCAGCAGCACCGCGTCGAAGCGTCCGACCGCCTGCGCCGTCACGTCCACGCCGTGCAGCGGCAAGGCATCGGCGAAGGGACGGAAGCTCTGCTCGGCCACGATGGCAACGGCCGCATGCAACGAGCGAAACTGCTGCAGTCCCTGCCCGTTACGCGCGCGCAGGAACAGCAGCCGGGCCGGCGGTGATAGCGCGCCGTCAAGAAACGGTAAAACCAATGCCTGCAAGGCCGTATCGTCCACGGCTCCCCTGATCGATGCGCGCGCAGCCGGTGGCGCGGGCGCGTAGGTTAACCGGGATCACGCCGGGCGGGCTTCAGCTCAGGCTAAGCTCCAGCCTAGTGGACTGCGCTGGCCAGTGCAGCCACCTGTCAGGGAGTGATCGATGTCTTCTCGTCTTCTGCGTGTGCTGCCGGCCCTGTTCGTCATTGCCGCCTGCAACCAGGCACCGCCGCCGGTAGCCACTGCGCCCGCCGTTCCAGCCAGCACTCCGGTGAGCTGCCTCGCGACGCTGCCCGCGCCAGCGCTGGTCGCGCCGGCAGCCTCGCTGTACACCCAGGAGTTCGCCGCCACCCCGCTCGACGCGACCGGGCTGCGCTGCATCGCGAGTGTCTGGGGAAATACGCGTTTCGCCTCGCCGGAGGTCTACGACAGCCGCTATGCCGCAATCCAGGCGGCGCACGGCGAAGACAAGGACCTGCGCTGGTCAACGGCTGCGCACGAACGCGTGCAGTTGCTGCGCATTGCCCAAGGCACGGCGGCGACCACCTGGCTGCTGCGCAGCGACACGGGTCTTGCGCCGGAAGGCAGCCGCCATGACCTGATCTTCACCACCGATACCCACGGCGCGCTGCGCGATCAGATGCTGGTCGGCGTCGAGGGCGTGCAGTACCGGCGCAACGTCGATCTGCGCAGTCCGGCCCAGTTCACCGTGCTCGAAAGCAGCGGCGGCGCGCATCAGAGCAGGCGCGACTACAACGCCGCGTTCCGCATCGACGAC
>JAAFHE010000512.1 GCA_013298265.1 Lysobacterales bacterium
CGCGCTTTTCTCCCGCGATCTACCGCTGTTGATGCTTGCACCTTTGGCCCTGGCGCAGCTCGTACTGAGCCTCACCCTGATCGTGTGCGGGTTTTCTCGCGGAAACGCAGCCGCGCCGACAACGGGTGCCGGTGGGTCGCTCTGACCAGAGACTGCGCGGGCGTGGCTTTCACGCGTTGGCTACGTGGCAGATGAAACCGTTCACGCGTGGTGCCTGCGGCACGGCTCATGGCACGGCTCATGGCACGGCGGGCACGACGTTGCTTTGCGGTGTTACTTCGCCGGCGACTCCAGCGCTTTCCGCACCGAAGCAAGAAATTCCGCATCCGGTGTCGCACCCAGCGCTTCGCTGCGGGCTATCCGGCGACCTTCACTGTCAAGCAGGACGAGTGCGCTGGTGTGGTTGAATTCGCCGTCGGCCAGGGCGCGATAGCGCACGCCCAGAAGGGCCGCCAGCGTGCGCACGTTGCTTTCGCTGGTGCGCGCCAGGGTCCAGCGGGCAGCGTCGAGTCTGCGTTTGTCGAACACGGACTTCAGTGCCGCCGTGTCGTCGCGAGCCGGATCCAGACTGATCAGCAGAAAGCCCAGATGATCGCGCTCAGTCTCGCTCAGCGCGTGCTCCACGCCTTTGACGCTGTCGATGATCAAGGGGCATACGTAGCGGCATGAGGTATAGAACATCGCGACCAGGAGCGGCCGACCGCGGCGCTCGCCGAGATGAAACTCGGTTCCCGACTGGTCGGACAAGGCAGCGTCAAATTGATACACCGAATCGCCGGGAATGGCGCGTTGGTCGGCGGCAGGCGCTGTTCCTGCGCACGCGGAGGCCAGCGCGGCAAAAATGAAAAAAAGCATTCGTCTTTTCATCGCTACTCACTCGAGGTGTCACGGGCGCAGCGGAAGCCGAGACTGCCCGTCGTGTTGTGCGCTTCCAACGCCGACAGCATCGCGATACGCATCAGTACCGCGTAGTTTTCCCGGTCGTCGGTTGCGAGTGCCCCGGCCCCGCAGAACGCGACCACGTCGGGGTCGGCCTGGTTGCGGTTGTCGGCCGAGACCAGCATGGCGGCGTAGTCGTCCACCCATTCCCAGACCAGGCCATGCAGGTCGTGCACGCCGTGCAGATCCGGCAAGCCCTGCCCAACCCGGGCCACGGGGACGTTGGACGGTTTCGCGTACCAGCCCAGGATGCGATCGCGCCAGGCGGGATCCTTGCGCGCGTCGGCACGGGTCGCGTCGGCTGCGGCGGCGTACTCCCATTCCGACCAGGTCGGCAAGCGCGCGTTGTTGGCTTCGCAATACGCGCGCGCGGCAAACCAGCTCACGTGGGTCACCGGTTGCGCGGCGTCCACCGCAGTGCCCAGCGACAGCGGGCCGCCCCAATGCGACAGGTAGCGGGCTTCGGCGAAAACCGCCGGAGCCGTGCCGCGGCGCCATTCCGGATGCGTGACAACGAAGGCGAGGAACTGCGCGTTGGTGACCGGCGTGGTCATCAGCTCGAACGGCGCAATGGGTACTTTGCCGTCGCTGTCGGTGTATTTGAGAATCGACGTGAACGCGGCGTGCCCCGGCAAACGCACAAAGTCACCGGCAACGGCGCCGGACCAGAATACCGTCATGAGCAAGGCAGCGAGACGCATCACCGTCTCAATGCGCTGCGCCTTCGGCGCGTGGCGTTGCGTTGCGGACGGCGGCGACGTCTTCCTGCCGGACGCGCTCGCCGCTGTTGCCCCAGCTTGTCTGTACGAAGCTCAGGATGTTGGCGATTTCGTCGTCCCTGAGCTGACTCATGGGCGGCATCACGGAGTTGTAGTCCTGCCCGTTGACCTTGACGGCGCCGCTCAGGCCGTTGAGCACGATGCGCACGATCTGCTCTTTGGGCTGCGTCGCGAGATAGTCGGATTTCGCCAGCGGCGGGAATACGCCCGGAAGACCAGCGCCGTTGTCTTGGTGACAGACCGAGCAGGTCCCCGAATACAGTGCCTTGCCGGCGGCGACCTGTTCCTCAAGCGACAGCGTGCCCGCCGCGCTGGATGTGGCGGCGGTGCTCACCGACGCCAGGCTGGCTGCCTTGTCGCCGAGATAGACGGAATCGACTTCCTTGCCGGAATAGATACTGGGGTTTGCGGGGCCGTCGATCTTGAGTATGCCCAGCGCGCCTTTGTTGAAAGCGCGGAAAATCGAATGATCGACCAGCACGTAGCTGCCGGGAACTTCGAGATGAAAGTCGGCAATCATCGCGCCACCCGCGGGTACCAGCGTTGTCTGCACATTCTCCTGGTAGCGCGTGCCACCCTCGTACCAGACCTTGTCGAAGATTTCGCCGATCACATGGAAGCTCGACACCAGGTTTGGGCCGCCGTTGCCGACGTAGAGGCGCACACTTTGTCCAACCGTTGCCTTCAGTGCATTGTCGCCGGTGAGGGACGTCTCCGAGCCGTTGAACAGCACGTAGGTGGCGTTCTCGTCGATCGCCTTCTGCATGTCGAATGCCTGGAATCCCTTCTCGCGGAATTTGCCCACGGTATAGAAATCGCCCTGCATGACGTAGAACTCCTTGTCCACCGGCGGCAAGCCTTGTGGTGGTTCGACCAGGATGAGTCCGTACATGCCGTTGGCTACGTGCATGCCGACCGGCGCGGTCGCGCAGTGATAGACGAACAATCCCTGGTTCAGTGCCTTGAAGGTGAACTGCGAGCTATGGCCCGGTGCGGTGAAACTCGACGCCGCGCCGCCGCCGGGTCCGGTGACGCCGTGCAGGTCGATGTTGTGCGGCATCTTCGAATCGGGGTGGTTGTTCAGATGGAACTCGACCGTGTCTCCCTGGCGCACACGAATGAAGCTGCCGGGGACGGTGCCCCCGAATGTCCAGAATGTATACGTTGTTCCCTCGGCGATCGGCAGTTCCTTCTCGATGACTTCCAGTTCCACGATGACTTTCGCCGGTGCCGAGCGGCCCGTCGGCGGCGGCACGTTGGGCGGGGAGGTCAGGACGGCCTTGATAGGCGTTCCTTGCGGCGGGCCGAAATCACCCTTGCGCGAGCCGCCGGTATCCGCAGAGGCCTGCGTTGCCACGGATGCGTTGCCCTGCGTTGGCGACGCAGCAGGGGTTCCGCTGGAACATCCAGCCAGGGCGGAAATGCCGCACAGCAGTAGCGCCAGGACGGGAGAGATCGCGTTCATGACAGTTTCCTCAATCTGCAGTGATTGACTACCCGGACAGATTCATCGCTATTGCCGCGGGTTTCCCTGATCTATCTCAAGTCGAGCACAGTTATTGACCCGGAAAGCTCGTGCCAACACCTACGGTAGGAACGCTGCCGCGAACGCCTGCCAGAACGGACCATCAGGCAGGACTTCGGCGGCGACGTGCGCCACCGCAAACAGTGAAATGAGCAAGAAGACGAATTTCGCCAAAAATCCCGACACGAGAGGATGTCCCTGTGCTCAGGGTCGCGTGGACGTGCCGTAAATGCCTTGACCCAGGTCAGGTGGCAGCATTTCGAGCTTCAGGAAAGCCACAATGGGAAGCCCCCGAGTGGATGATGGGAGCGCGCGATCGAGACCATCAGCGCATACACGACCAGCGCCGCGACGAAGCACAGCGAGCGGCGCCGGGGCGGCGATGCCTCGCGCAACGCAACCATGCCCAAGGCGATGTAGACCAGAAGCAGGCTCAGTTTCGCGCCGAGCCAGCCGCTGCCGAACACCGCCGATGGCAGCACAGTGAAGAGCATCAGTGCCGCCGTCAGCAGCACGGTGTCAATGGCGTAGCTCAGGTAGCGCACAGGCGCG
>JAAFHE010000524.1 GCA_013298265.1 Lysobacterales bacterium
CGGTGCGCGGAAATACCCCCCACTACAGCATGGCGCCTCGAACTGTGCATAACCTTGTCGACAGCGGAAGTTATCCACGGGGATATTGGCCCCCCCCTGCGCGGAATCCGGCCCTGCGTTTTGCGCGGAAATTGACCTCCTTGCGTGCGCGGAAAATCCCCCCCCGTCCTATAGCTGTTTCTGTTAGCGCTTCCGCTATCAGAAAAACCGGTAGTTGTTACGCCGCATCGGTGGATAACTTTCGAAGCCGGCCGACCTTCGCATGGGGCCCGCCTACCCTCCTACTTCCCTGTAGTCGCCCCGGCGCACAACGCCGGCCTTTGCGTGGGCGTCCTGCCCACGCTGCTCGCTACGCTCACAAAAGGTGCCGACCAGGGGTCGGCAACAATTTCATGCAGAGCAGCCTACGGCTGCCCTGGAAGAAACAAGAGCGAAAAGGAGCCGGCTTCCTGCCGGCAAAACAATTCAATGTCCAGCGGCCTACGGCCGCAGTCACAGCTACGGCTGATCCTGTCAGCCCGGCGCTACGCGCCGGTCAGCAGGCCCCGACAACGGCATTTGGCGCGCTTCCTGCGCGCCATGGCCGCTACGCGGCCACCATGCCGGCGGGTGTTCCCGCCACTACGCGCGCATCCTGCGCGCTCCGGGCGGCGTGTGCGCATCAGCCTCCAACCGGCTTCGCACACCGCACTTTTGAAAAGCGGTTTTGCAGGTAGTGGCTGCGGCTTTTGTTGTTTTATGTGTTGTCTTATTTGTTGTTTCGTGCTACCGTTAGAACCAGAGTCAGGAGATAAGCCAATGACCCCGCTGCATTTTCTGTTCTTAAAAACTGAGCTGGCGCCGGCTGAGCTTGCGGATCGAATTCGCACCGTCGGAGAACAACTTGGCGCGACTCGATCGACGTTAAGCGGAAGTCGCCTTCGGGAATGGCACGCCGGAACTAAACCGATTCCAGGTTGGGCGCACACCGCTGCCCTGCTCCTTGCGTCGAAATCTGGATGGCGCGCCGAAAGTCCGGAGGAGATTCGCATCGCATCGCGTTCTTTCCGCCGGCAATGGCCTGACGCCGACATTCGTCAGATGGTCACGATGCTCGATGGCGCGGTCGAGGCCTCGCCAGCATTGGCTGAGGCCTGGGATCAGGCTACGCCGTGAGCAAAATCGTTACGCCCGACGAATTCGCGGCCGCCGCGGCAACACCGAGCAACCGCGGTTCCAATCGAACTAAATCGAATGATTACGCGTACGAGGTCCTGGTCAAGCGACGCCGTGCCGTCGATGTCGCCAGAGAACTTGGTGTTTCAGCCCAAACAGTGCAGAGAGCGGCACGTAAGCTGCTCGCGATCATCGAACACAACCGCGAACAAATTAATAAAGGAAAAAATATCTTATGACTGCCACAATCATTGCTGTTGCGAACCACAAGGGTGGCGTGGGGAAGACGTCTTTCGCCGCGCATTTGAGCTTCCGAGCCGCCGAACTTGGTTACCGAACCATCGCGGTTGACCTCGATGCCCAGGCAAATCTGAGTCGCTGCTTTGTTGACATCGACTCAGTTCTCGACGCCAGCTCGGCCGCTGACCTGTTTCTCTCGAAAACAGCGCCGGCTCCTATTTCCACATCGGAGCCAAATCTTTCGCTCATACCAGCGAATCCCGGCCTGTCAGATGTCGACGGTACCGACCTGCAGCGACTTTTCAATGCGCGTACCCTTCTGCAAGCCTATGATGCAGAAGTAATTATTATCGACACGCCGCCGCAACTCAGCACACGCACCATTTCTGCAATCTGCTCTGCACAACTGGTCGTCTGTCCCTTCCAGCCCGAGAAATTCTCCCTCGAAGGCTTGACCGACATCCTGACGCAGATCGCCACGATGCGGACCAACATCAATCCGGGGTTGCGTGAAGCGACACTCGTTCCGAACATGGTCGCAAACAACACGCCCTATCATCATGAAATTCTGACCGAGGCTCGCAAAGCCTTCGGCGACAGCATCAACCCGAACCAGGTTTCGCGTTCGATCGAGATACCAAAAGCACAGGAGCATCGTCGTCCGGTTTGGCGGAATGACCGTAGCCGGAGCGCGACGGAGTTCAGGGCCGTATCCGACTCTCTACTGCGTCTTGCCGGTCTTCATGTGGACGACCAGGTTACGGCGTTGGCGGAGGTCGTATGACGGTCGGTGGTGGAATGATGAAGCAGCTGCAATCGATCGGCGCCGCTCTGGGCGCTGGCGAAGCGAAGCTGCAGACGATCGAGGTGTCGCTGATTGATCTGGATCCCGATCAGCCTCGAAAGTCGATCGATCCTGAAGCGCTTGAAGGGTTGGCTACGTCGCTCAAGGCACAGGGGTTTATCAACCACATTACCGTCCGAAGTCTGGCCGGTCGTTTCGTTGTTGAAACGGGGGAGCGCCGATTCCGGGCAGTACGTGACATCCTGAAGTGGGAGAAAGTCACTGTCGTCGTAAAGGATACGAAACCCGAGCAACTTCGCCGGCGGCAGCTCGTTGAAAACCTGCAGCGTGAGGGACTTTCGATCTTGGACACGGCCGACAGTATCGCCGCGATCGTCAAGAGCGACGGTCGCGGATCGTCGGTAAAGCTCGCGGATGAAACCGGCCTCGATAAGGCTTTAATCTCGAAGTACGTTGCAATCAGCGAAGGCTCTGAGGCATTCAGAGCGTTCGTCGAAAGTGGAATAACGCGCAACATAGGGACGCTCTACAGGCTCGCTAAACTCTCTGACGACGAGTTCAGGGAAGAAAGCGACGTGCTGCGCAGTTCGCGTGCCTTACCTACGGTTGCTGAACCGCTCCCGGAAAGTAACGACGCTCAGAACGTTTCAACTTCCTCCCGAGCAGCGAGCACCACCAAACCTGCGGCTCGAGCAGCGATCAGTAAAGAAGCCAAAAAGGCGGTCGCGGAGCGAGCGGAAGCCGTTTCTCAAGCTCTTCAGCTACCGGTCAAAGCCGCATACTCAAGCGCGGGCGTTGCTCGCATAGAGGTGAACTGTGAATACGGTCGATTCCTCGAAATTATGGATTTGTTGCATAATCGTTCTTAAGGCGATTGGCGTGATTCTTCGGATACTCGCCGGCATCGTCGTCGCCTTTCTCAAGGTTCTTGGCGTGGTAGTCGGCGCGCTTCTTCTCGGAATTGCAAACTCTTGAGGGCTTCTATGTTGAAACTTATCGTAGTGCTCTTGCTGGCAGGTACTGCCGCTGATTCGTCGGCTCGCGACTGTATTGAAAAGTTCGCCGCCGAGGGTTCCATGATCAGCGGAAAGCGATTTTCGACCACGGTTTCGTTTGCACAGGGGGCTCCGGAGCTGTTCCTCCGCAGACTGGCCCGATATCTGCCTTCTCAAGGGTGGAGCAACGTTTCTGTTGATAGTTCGCTCAGTATTCTGTCGGCGGAAACGGGTGTAGCGATGGGTAAAGGCGCCAAAGCACCGTTGACGATCGTCGGGAGCCAAGTGGGTCAGGGGACAAGCCTCGCATTCACTTTCGCGACGACTGGCATGACCGCGGCAAAAGAGTCATCGGTACGCGACGGCTTCTGCAAGATGTCGGAGGCTGCTGCACGTGAGGAGTAGCCCCCTCCCCTGCCCCGAAGTTCAATCGCGTTACGCGTCAGTTTCGCCGCGTTCGCGTGCAAGTTCGTGTTCATCGTGTTCGGCCGCCTCAAGAAGCGCGGAGCGGAATTCCGCGAGTTCGGAGACGTCGGCCATTGCC
>JAAFHE010000526.1 GCA_013298265.1 Lysobacterales bacterium
TTCTTTTCACTCGTTTCCAGCTCCTCTGATCTCTTTCCTGGCATCAGCGCATGAATGAGTGAAAAGAAGTGAGAAACGCGTGAAAGCACGAGGCTGGTGCTTTCACTCGCTTCTTACTCCTGCGTCCTCTTTCTTGCTCTCCCGCCTGACCCGTGAATTTCCTGGCGCCGTCATCGCAAGTCCGCACATCTGGAGTAGACTGCTTCGGAACTCACTGCGGGAGGGGCCGCATGGGAGTGTTGGACGATCGACTGGAATTCGCCGCGGAGCCCTCACGGATCTTGCCGCCGTGGAAGGTCCTGATCGTCGACGACGAGCCCGAGGTGCACAACGTCACCCGGCTCGTGCTCGGCAACTTCCGCTTCGCCGAGCGCCCTCTCGAACTGCTCAGCGCCTACTCCAGCCGCGACGCCGAAAAGCTGCTGCGCGGGCACGACGACATCGCCGTCGTCCTGCTCGATGTGGTCATGGAGTCGGAGCAAGCCGGCCTGAATCTCGTGCGCGCGATCCGCGAGCGCCTCCACAACCAGTTCGTGCGCATCGTGCTGCGAACCGGCCAGCCAGGCCAGGCGCCCGAGCACGAGGTGATCGCCAGTTACGACATCAACGATTACAAGGAAAAGACCGAGCTGACCGCGCAGAAGCTCGCGACGACGTTGTACGCAGCGCTGCGCGCCTACCGCGACATGCGCACGATCGAAACGAACCGGCGCGGCCTGGAACAGGTGATCCGCGCCTCCGGCGAGGTGTTCGCCCACCACCCGCCGCAAGAGTTCGCGTCTATCGTGCTGACACAGCTCGTCAACCTGATCGGGACCGGCAGCAGCGCGCTGTGCTGCCGTATCAGCCGGCCCGGCGCTGCCCTGCCCGAGCATTTTCCGGTAGTTGCCGCAGACGGCAGCTACCGGAAAATGCTCGGGCAACACGCCGAGGAGCAGCTTCCCGCCGACGTGGTTGTGTCGTTGCGCGATTCGTATCAGCGAAGACGGCACGTCTTTGGCGAGGGTCACTATGTGCTGCACTTCGTCGACAGCAATGCCTCCGAAGCGCTGCTGTATGTTGGCGAGGTGCAGGAACGGGACGAGCTTGGCGACCGGCTGATGCAGGTGTTCTGCAGCAACGTCGCGATAGCGTTCGAGAACCTGCATCTGAACCAGGAACTGCTCGACAGCCAGCTCGACATGGTCTACCTGCTGGCCGGCGCCGCCGAGTCGCGGTCACAGGAAACCGCTAACCATGTACGCCGTGTCGGACTGCTCGCAGCCCTGTTGGGCCGCCTGCACGGCCTCGACGCGAAGACCTGCGAACTGCTCAACTACGCCGCGCCACTGCATGACATTGGCAAGATCGGCATTCCCGACGCGATCCTCAACAAGCCGGGCGTCCATACCCTGGAAGAGACCGAGGTCATGCGCACGCATGCGGAGCTTGGCGCGCGGCTGCTCGGCGGCTCGCGCCGGCCAGTGTTCCGCCTGGCTGCGGACATCGCGATCAGCCATCACGAGAACTGGGACGGCAGCGGTTATCCGCGCGGTCTGCGCGGTACCGAGATCCCGGTCGCCGGTCGCATCACCGCGCTCGCCGACGTGTTCGACGCGCTCGGCAGCAGGCGTTGCTACAAGGAAGCCTGGCCGGAAGCCGAGATCCGCGCGTTCATCGCGGACAAGCGCGGCAGCAAGTTCGATCCGGAAATGACCGATCTGCTGTTCGCCAACTGGGACGAGGTCGTGGCGCTGCGACACAACCTGCCGGATTGACGGCGACGTCGCGCAGCCCCCCGGCCGACGGGTCGCGCCAACGTGGCTACGCCCACTCGCCGCGCCCCACGACGAAATCCATAGGGAATTTCTTCAACAGGCTACGAGGCCGACACTCCGCTGCCGCCGCTCAGCGGATGTGGAAACACGTTCCCCGACCGTTCGCCGATTCGCAGTCGATGCGGCCGCACAGCACCTGTGTGACGAGGTTGTAGACGATGTGCAGGCCCAGGCCGCTACCGCCTTCGCCGCAGCGTGTGGTGTAGAACGAGCCGCGCGAGATCGCCCACGCCCACGGCGAGGCGCAACTGCGCATCTGCGATGACGTCCGTGGCACGGATGCTGCTGAACGCGCGCGCTTTCGTGGCGTTGCCGTCGCGCAGCGCCTGCACGCGGACGCGGCAGGCGCCGGCAGGCACAGGACATCGGCGACCAGCAGGAACAGCGCGCTCAACCCGGCGCGCCGCCGTGCGTGCGACAGCACCGCGTCACGCGGGCTCACGGCGTTGACCAGCGAAGCGGATCGCGACGTCGATTCCCTGCCCCGCGGAGCTGTCCACCCGAATCTGACCGCCGAGCGACTGAGTGACGAGGTTGTAGACGATGTGCATGCCCAGGCCGGAACCGCCCTGGCCACGGCGCGTGGTGAAGAACGGATCGAACATGCGCGCCCGCGTTGCTTCGTCCATGCCCACGCCATCGTCGCGGTAGTCGATCGCGATCGCGTCATCCTCGCGCGCTATGGCGACCACGATTCGTCCGGGACGGCCGTCGGTGAACCCGTGGATCAGCGAGTTCATGACCAGATTGGTCACGATCTGGTACAGCGCACCGGGTGCGGTCTCGCAGACGACCGGCTGCGGGCAGATCAGGTCGACCTTGTGCACAGTCTTCTTCAGCGTCGGCCCGAGCGTGGTCAGGATCTCGCTGATGCAGGCACCCAGCTCCACCACGCGGCGATCCTCGGTCGACTGGTCCACCGCAACCTGCTTGAAGCTTTTCACGAGCGCGTCGGCGCGGCGCAGGTTGCGCAGGATCATCTCCGCGCTTTCGCAGGCGGTGCGCTGAAACTGGTCCAGCTCGCGCTTGCCGAGGCGGTTCTGCTGCACCAGGCACGACAGGCGCGTCGCCTCCTCGGCCAGATGCGAGGCTGCCGTGATGCCGACGCCGAGCGGCGTATTGATCTCATGCGCGATGCCGGCCACGAGACCGCCGAGCGAAGCGAGCTTCTCCGATTCGAGCAACTGGCGCTGGGTCAGGGTGAGCCGGTCCAGCGCATGCCGCAGTTCGAGGTTCGCGGCGCGCAGGTCGGCGGTGCGCCGTTCCACACGCAGCTCCAGTTCCTCGTTGAGCGCGCGCAGCGCATCCTCGGCGCGCTTGAGTGCGGTGATGTCCTGGGTGATGCCGCTCATGCGCCGCGCGCGCCCGCTGTCGTCACGATCGACGACGCGGCCGCGCGTCAGCAGCCAGATCCAGTCCTCGTTGCGGTCGGGCGTGCGGTAGCTGGCCTCGAACACGTCGCTCCGACCGAACAGATGATCGGCCAGCGCGCTTTCGAAGAGCGCGAGGTCTTCCGGATGCACGAATGGACGGAAACCGACCAGCGTCTGTTCCGCCGCATCCGCTGTCGCGGCCACATGTTCCATGCGGTTCTCGCGGTGCATGCGGCCACTCGGCAGGTCGATGTCCCACAGTTCGCTGCCACTGCCGGTCAGCGCGAGCTTCAGGCGCTCCTCGCTGAGCTTGATTCGCTCCTGCACGAGTTCGCGCGCGCGCCGGTTTTCGCGCAGGCGCCGCGAAACAACGAGACCGGCCAATCCTGCGACGGTGGCGTAGAACAGATACGCCAGCGGCGAGGCCCAGGGCGCCGCCGAAACGACGATGTCGACGCGGCCCTCCTGGTCGACCCAGTCCTGCCCGTCACGGCGTGCCCGGACACGCAACTGGTACGCGCCGGCCGGCAGGTCGGTGT
>JAAFHE010000513.1 GCA_013298265.1 Lysobacterales bacterium
TGGCGAAGCCGGCGAGGTTGCAGCTACCCCGCGCCGCGCGCGGCACCTGTGGCGTGTCATAGGACTGGAACAGATGATCGCGCGTGGACGGCAGCGGCGCGCGCCGGTCCCAGTCGATACGGTGAATCTGGATATGCGCCGAGGGACTGACCTCAACCGTGCGGGCAGCGGACGGTCCTGGCAGCGGATCCTGCGGGCGCGCGCTGGCACCCAGTGGCAAGGCCGCCAGGGCAAGGCACGTGGCCAATCCTGTGCAAGCTTGCAAAAACCGGACAAACGAATACATTGGTTCCTCCCCGAACATCGTCTTGTGTGGATAGCACTGCACGAGCCCGGTGTTCCGGAGGCGAACGCGCTGCAACGCGTTCGCCTCCACCCTGTCTCCTGCAGACGGTGATGCTAGGTTTCAGCAACGATGACGGTCTAGCCGTATCCCGCCACAGGCACGGCACAATCCGCACAAACCACGCAGACGCCCGTCAGAAAGCACACATCGACGGGCGATTCGCCAGGGGAGAGCAATGAACAACGAACTTGCACGCTGGCGCGAAGCCTTCATGGCGCGCGTTGCTTCGCCGTGGTACGTCGAAACGCTGTTCGACCGCCTGCCCGACATCGTGTTCTCGGTGAAGGACAAGCAGGGACGCTATGTGTCGATGAGCGAAGCCTCGGTCGTACGCTGCGGCCTCAAGCGCAAGCAGGACGCGATCGGCAAGACCGCTTTCGACCTGTTCCCGCGACCGATGGCCGAGCGCTACGCGCGCCAGGACGAACGCCTGTTCAACACCGGCCGCCCCATCGTCGACAACCTCGATCTGACCGTGTATCGCGACGGCAGCGCAGGCTGGTGCCTGACAACGAAAGAGCCGCTGTACGACGCGCAGGGCCGCGTCATCGGTCTGGCCTGCATTTCCAAAGACCTCATCGAGCCCAGCCGCGCGGGGCTCATCGACACAGGCTTTGCGGAAACCGTCGATTACATGCTGGAGAACTACGATCAGCCGCTGCGCATGGAAGACCTTGCACACCGCGCGGGAATTTCGCAGGCGCAGTTCGAGCGGCGCATGAAGAAAATCTTCCACCTTTCCGCGGGCCAGTATCTGATCAAGTCGCGCATCGACCACGCCGCGCGCCTGCTCGCCTCCACGCCGCTGCCGATCGCCGAGATCGCCCAGCACGCCGGCTTTTCCGACCAGAGCGCGCTGTCGCGGCAGTTCCGCCAGGTCACGGGCTTCGCGCCGCGGCAGTACCGGCAGCTGATGCGGCCGACCGGCGATGAATGATGCGCCGCCGGAGCGGGCTTCTAAGCTAGTAGCGAGTGAAGAGAAGTGAGAAATCAGTGGCAGCGTGCCTCTACTGTTTTCTCACTTCTCCCACCTCTTTCCTGCCTCATTGAAGCGAAGGGGGAAAAGAGTAACAACGCGCCGCGCGTCTATACTCATTTCTCGCTGCTCTCCCCTCTTTCCCGCCGCAAGGCCGTCCATCGCGCGAGTCTGCATGTCCCTGTTCCGACTGATCGGTCCGCTGCTGTTGCTGCTAACGGCCGTCGTGCCGGTGCGCGCAGCCGAACTGCTGGTGTTCGCCGCGGCCAGCATGAAGCCCGCACTCGACGAGATCGTCGACTTACCCGAGGCGAAGGCGATCGCCGGGATCAGGATCAGCTACGGCGCGAGTTCGGCGCTCGCGCGACAGATCGATGCAGGCGCGCCGGCGGACGTGTTCATCTGCGCCGACCTGGAATGGATGGACTGGCTGCAGCAGCGCGGCCATGTCGCGACGGCGACGCGCTTCGAACTCGTACGCAACGAACTGGTGCTGGTCGCGCCGGCCGCATCAAAGCTCGAACTCACGCTCGACGCGAAGACCGATCTGCGCAGCGCACTCGGCGATTCGCGCCTGGCGCTGGCCGAACCCGGCAGCGTGCCGGCCGGCAAGTACGCCAAGGCTTCTTTCGAAAAACTTGGCCTGTGGCCACACGTCGAGACGCGCTACGTCGCGACCGAGAATGTGCGCGCCGCGCTGGCACTCGCGACGCGCGGGGAGGTGCCGCTCGCCGCGGTGTATCGCTCTGATGCGGTGTCCGAGCCCGGCGTACGCGTGGTGACCGCGTTTCCGGCGGACAGCCATCCGCCCATCGTCTATCCGGCCGCGGCGCTGAACGACCGGGACAACGCCGCGACGAAGCAATGGCTCGCACTGCTGCAAGGCCCGCAGGCGCAGGCGATCCTGCGGCGCTGGGGTTTCCGCGACCCGGCAGCGGACTGACCGCCGGTGCTGAGCGCGGCAGAAAGTACCGCACTGGCGATCAGCCTCAAGGTCGCGCTGCTGAGCATCGTCGTCGCGCTGCCGTTCGCGCTGGCGCTCGGACTGGCCCTGTCGCGACTGCGGTTTCCGGGCAAAAGCGTGCTCGAGGCACTGCTGAACCTGCCGCTGGTCCTGCCGCCGGTCGTGACCGGCTACGCCTTGCTGCTGCTGTTCGGCCGCAACGGCCCGATCGGTGCGTGGCTGGCCACATTCGGCATCCAGTTCGCGTTCCATTGGAGCGGCGCGGTGGTCGCAGCCGTGATCATGAGCTTTCCGCTGCTGGTGATTTCGATCCGCGCGGGCTTCGACGGCGTCGACCGGCGGCTCGAGGCGGCCGCCGAGTCGCTGGGCGCAGGTCCGTGGCGCCGGTTCTTCAGCATCACCCTGCCTCTGTCGCGACGCAGCGTGCTGGCCGGCTGTGTGCTCGCGTTCGCGCGGGCATTCGGCGAATTCGGCGCGACCATCAGTTTCGTCGGCAGCATCCCCGGCGAAACACGCACCCTGTCGATCGCCATCTGGGAGCTGCTGAACCAGCCAGGCGGCGAAGCCGGCCTCGGGCGACTGGTTTGGGTCGCGCTGCTGGTCGGGGTGGCCGCGTCGCTGCTCGCCGCCCTGCTCGGGCGGCGCAGCCAGGCCAGCGGCGCAGCCCATGATTGAACTCGACATCCGCTGGAAGTCGCGCGATTTCGACCTGCAGGTCGCGTTCGAATCACACGCGCGCCATGTCGCGTTGTTCGGCCCCTCGGGCAGCGGCAAGACCAGCGTGCTGCTGGCGATAGCCGGCCTGCGCCGGCCCGATGCCGGGCGCATCCGCCTGGACGGCGAGCTGCTGCTGGACAGTGCGCGCGGCGTGCACGTCGCGCCGGCGCGGCGCGGTCTCGGCGTGGTGTTCCAGGACGGACGCCTGTTCCCGCACCTGCGCGTCAAGGACAATTTGCTTTATGGACAACGCAGCAAATCGGACACTAGCGCTGCAGCGGGCTTCGACACTGCGGTCGGACTGCTTGGCCTCAGCGGGCTGCTGGACCGCTGGCCGGCGACGCTGTCCGGCGGCGAGGCGCGCCGCGTCGCCATCGGCCGCGCACTGCTGAGCCAGCCACGCGCGCTGCTGCTCGACGAGCCGCTCGTCGGCCTGCACCGCGAGGCACGCGGCCAATTGCTGCAGTACCTGCGCCGCCTGCGCGACGAGATCGGCTTGCCCACACTACTGGTCAGCCATCAGCCCGAGGAAGTACACGCCCTCGCGCAGGAAGTCGTGCTGCTCGACGACGGGCGCGTCGCGGAGCAGCGGCCGATCGGCGAGTTCCGCGGCTGAGAGCGAGGAACGAGTGAAGATGAGTGAGAAACGAGTAGAGGCGAATGGCACTGACTTAAGCGCAGCATCCCGATTTTCGTCATTCCCGCGTAGGCGGGAATCCAGCCTTTTCGACCCAGCAAAGGAGCTGGATCCCCGCCTACGCGGGGATGACGGGGCTTAAGTCAGT
>JAAFHE010000523.1 GCA_013298265.1 Lysobacterales bacterium
GCTGAAATCCGCGCCGGAGCGCTGCGCGCCCTGGTGGCAGTTCTGGCAACTGTCGTACTGGTGATACGTCTCCATCGTCACGTTGGAGACCTGGCACTGCGGGAAGGCGAGCCCGCCCTGCGCCGGCGGCGTGCCGTCCTCGCAGCCGAAGTCGTTGTTCAGCGGCGTGGTCGGCGGTACCGACGGCGCGGTCGACCATTGCGTGCCGACCAGCAGGTAGTTCTCCCATACCGTGCCTTTGAGCAGCGCGCGGTAGCGCGCGTTGATGTCGGTGGTGGAGTTGCCCGCCGGCGTGCTCGGTATCGCCGACAGGCGCACGACGTTGATCGGCGCCGGGTCGTAGTCATTGGGGCCGGGAACGCGGCTGGCGCCGGGATGGTCGGCCGGATTCGCGCGCGGAATCTTCTGCTTCTTGTACAGCTCCGGATCGTAGTACGACGCCTGCATGTCGGCCGGCGTGGTCGGATCTTCGCCGAGATTGTCCACCTGTTCAAAAGTAGACCAAACCCATTGCGGAAAGTCGGCGGTCTTGTGCGTGATGTGGAAGCCGACCAGGCCGGCCTTCATCGGCTCGCAGTCGCAGGTGGTGCGGCCGCCGCTCTCGGTCTTGCAGGTGCCGGGCTTGGCGGCGAGTGCATCGATCGCGAAGAAGCGCGTGTGGAACCGCGTCGGCACCTTGGCGAGATTGCGCCAGGCGGCCTTGACCTCGATCGACCCGAGCTGGTCGGCGGAGCTGGCCGGGAAGCTGATCGGCGGCTTGCCGCTGGCCGGCCAGTTGCTGCGGTTGTAGTAGCCGTTGCTGCGCACGTAGTCGTATTCGACGCGGTTCACGCGCACTTCGAAACGCGTGAAGTAGCCGGTCTGGTCCGGCAGCGGACCGGCGAAGGCTTCGTCGATCTCGTCGGCGATGCTGCCGAACTCGCTGGTCATGTCCAGGCGCGGACGCGTGTCACTGGCCGGTATGTTGCGGCAGACCGCGTAGCCGTTGGGCTGGTCCCAGGCCGGCGGCTCGCTGCCGTTCTGCGGGTAGAGATCGAACGCGGTCTTCCAGCGCATCCACACCGGCGCGAAGCGCGCATCGTACTTGCCGAATACCGACGCATTGCCGGGCTGGTAGGGCTCGCCGTGATCGTCGGCCAGCGACGGCCACATGATCGCGATGAAGTTCTGCCAGGCAAACGTGTCGAACATCGGCCGCGTGTCGATCGGAAACGCCGAGAACGGAAACGACGGCACCGTGCGCGGTATGTGGCCGTCGATGGTCGGCTTGAGCTTGGAATAGTCGGGCGTGGTCTGGGCCAGCGCCGGACTTGCGGCGACGAGCGCCGACAACAGCATGCCGCACGCGGCGCCGAGCGCCGCCTTGCCATCACGTTGCATTGAAATTCTCCCCTCGAACGTTTCGGAACAAGCCCTGGCGCGTCGCTCGCGTCCCTTGCGCCCGATCTCCACCACCCGAACAGACGTCTCGTGTCGGGCCGTCCTGCCCTTGACTCCGGAGGACTCCGAAACGGTGAAAGGCCTTCCCACCCTTCACCGGTTTCGTCGCGCCGCCGATACATGGTCTTGCGGCGCAACGTGTATAACAGTGAACCTTTGGTACTTGGGTGTCAATGCGGATTTTGCGGTGGTTTTCGCGTGATAGGCGAGGTGTGGATCCGACGCTTTGCTTGTCGGTTCAAGCGCATGGGTGAACCGCTGCGGGCTTGCGTCACGAGGCACTTTCCGCTGGCCCATCGGGCGGCCTGCGCACCGCGCAGCGCGCGCTCGCGGCATCCCCCAAGATCCAGGGGCGCAGCGCGCGGCGATACGTTAGCATCGGACCACCTGCGCGCCGCCACGGCGCCAGCGACAGGGGACGGGCATGCGGTCGGGCGCAGTACGTCGCGGATTCGCGGGCGTGATGCTATGGATTTTCGCATCGGCGCTGTGGGCAGCCACGCCGCTGATGACGCGTTTCCCGCCCGATCTCGACGTCTATCCGCAATACTTCTCGGTCGCGCGCAGCAGCGACGGCCTGCTGTATGTCGGCACCATCGACGCCGTGCTGCGTTTCGACGGCGTGCGCTGGGAATCCTTCGCGCTGCCGCGGCCCGGTGCCGTGCGTGTGCTGCAGCGCGACCGCCGCGGCCGGCTCTGGTTCGGCGCGAACGACAGCTTCGGCTGGATCGAGCGCACCGCCGACGGCGGCGAACGCCTGGTCGATGTGTCGACCGCTTTTGCGGATGACGTCGGCGCCACCGGTTTCGCCGACGTGTGGGAAGCACTCGAACGCGATGACGGCCTGTATTTCCGCGCGCTGCGCTGGCTGTTCCATGTGGATGCGGACGGACGCCGCCTGCACGCCTGGCATGCGCCGGACCGCTTCGGCGGTATCGCCGAACACAACGGCGAGCTGATCGTGAACTGGCGCGGCGAAGGCCTGAAGCAGCGCGTCGGTGATCGCTTCGAGCTGATTCCCGGCGGTGCCGGTTTCGCGCAGCAACCGGCGTTCACGTTGCTCTCGCTCGACGCGCATCGCCTGCTCGTGCATGACGAGACGCCGCGCCTGGTCGTGCTCGAGGACGGCGTAGCGCGCCCGGTGCCCCTGCTCGACGACGGCGACACGGGGCATTTCCAGGACGGACGCCTGCTGGATGAGCGCCATGTGGCCTTCGCCAGTGATAACGGCGTGCTGCGTATCGTCGATATCGCCAGCGGTGCGCTGCGCCGCATCCGCCTCGGCAGCACGTTCCAGAACGGCATGCATATCGATCGCGACGGCGCCTTGCTGATCGTCGATGACGCCGGCGTCGTGCGCCTGCCGTGGCCGGTGGTGTGGAACGTCTACGGCGAGGACGACGGCATCAGAGGCAGCGTGCATGATGCGCAACTGTTCGACGGGGAGCTACGCCTGCAGACCGCGTCGGGCGAGATCGCCGCGCCCTGGGACGAACACGGCGCGCGTGCGCGTTTCGCCGGACAGCGCGACTACGGCGGCGAAGCCTGGAGCCTGCTCGTCGACGGCGAGACGCGGCTGCTCGCCGACACCTATGGCCTGCAGCGCATCGACGGCACACCGACTCGCGTAGGCCCGGACGATCTGTATCCGCGACTGCTGCTGCGCTCGCGCTTCGATCCGGCGCGGGCCTGGGTCGGCGCCGAAGCGGGCTTCGCGGTCCTGCAGCGCGGTGCCGACGGCTGGCAGTTGGCCGCGCGGCATACCGGGATGCGCGCGCGCGTCATGAGCATCGTCGAAACCGCGAGCGGCGAAGCCTGGCTCGGCAGCGAGGATAGGGGCCTCGTGCGCGTGCGTCTCGCAGCCGATCCGGCGCAGCCGCCGCAGATCGACCGCTTCGAAGGCGAGCTGGGCCTCAAGCCTCAGGACCAGGTCGTGGTCAGCGAACTCGCCGGCGTGCTCTACGCGAGTGCCAAGACCGGCCTGTTCCGCTGGGACGGCACGCGCTTTTCCGCCGACAGCGTCGACGGCCTGGCGGCCCTGATCCCGGCGCAGGAAATCGTACGCCTGCTCGAGGGTGTGGACGGCGTGGCCTGGGCCTACAGCTTTCGCAGCGTCTACAAGCGCGACGTCGCGCGGCGCTGGCAGCGCATCGATGCGGTGGACCGCAGCGCCGGCGCGATCGAAATCGTGGCGGCGCTGCCCGACGGCGACCTCGTCATCGGCAGCTCCAGCCGTCTGCTGCACTACGATGCCGCCGCCGCGCTTGAGCGCTACGCGGAGCCGCAACTGCGCCTGCATTCCGTGCGCC
>JAAFHE010000514.1 GCA_013298265.1 Lysobacterales bacterium
CGCACGAAGGCATACACACCGAACAGGACCAGCGCCAGGCCTAGCGCGGTGCGGCGCAGGCGCAGCGCCTCGCGCCAGAAGGCGTTGCTGCGCGCAATGACGAAGCCGTAGAGGAACACGGTGAAGTAGACCGCGTTGCGGTACCAGTCGTGGATGAAGTCGCCGTTCTCGGGAAAGCGTTCCTGCAGCGTGACGGTGTAGAACAGCAACGGCAGCGCCGGCAGCAGCAGCAAAGCCGCGCCGCGCAGGCCGGCAAAGCCCTCGGTCAGCCCCTGTCCCCAGCGGCTGCGCAGAACCGGCAGCAGCGCAGCAAGTCCCAACGTATACATCCACAGATAGGCCAGGTACCACAGGTGGTTCCAGGTATAGCCGTGCTGCCAGCCGTCGAATGCATTCTCGGGCCAGCGCCTGGCGGTGTAGTACTCGGCCAGGAACGCGAAGAACCCGGGCTCGACCAGGCCGTTGGTCACGCCTTGCACGTAGGGCTGTATCGGCACCACGACGAGGATGCCGAAGGTCAGCGGCAGCAGCAGGCGCCAACTGCGCATCGCGAGGAAGCGACCGGTCTGGCCTGGCTTGAGCAGGAAGGCCGCGGCGATACCGGAGATCAGGAAGATCAGGTCCATGCGCCAGCGGTTCATGAAGAGCATCGGCAGCTGCAATGCCTCCGACAGGTAGGCGCTCTTGATGTGCCAGCCCCACTCGTGCACGTAGAGCATGCCGATGTGATAGAGGATCAGAAAGGCGAAAGCGATGACGCGCAAGGCGTCGATATCGTGGCGGCGTTCCATGGGGACTCCATCGAGGATGCCGCGAGGCTGCCCGGCGCAGCCCTGCGGTCCCAGCGCGAAGGGCTTGAGCGCAGGCGATCGGGGACAAGCGGAGGATGGCTGGGATGAACGGCGGACGCGGGTCGGGCCTGCTCCGTAGAATCCGCGGATGACTGACACCCCGAACTGGCTGGAGCGTTACCAGCCCTGGCGCCGCAGCGCCGAGATCAGCTTCTGGATTGGCGCCTTCCTGGTCAACGCCGTGCTCAACAGCCTGACGGTGATCATGGATGTGCAGCGCGCAGAGCTGGCCTTCGCCACCTGGAAGCCGGTGGTCTGGGAGACTTCCAGCGGCCTTCTCATATTGCTGCTGGTCCCGGCACTGGTACTTTTCACGCGCCGCTATCCGCTGCACCAGGACACCTGGCGACGGTATCTGCCCTATTACCTGGTCGCGAGTGTGGCCTGGTCGCTGCTGCACGTGCTGGGAATGGTTGCGCTGCGCAAGTTTGTCTACGCGCTGCAGGGCGAGCACTACGACTTCGGCTACTGGCCGGAGGAGTTCGTCTACGAATACATGAAGGACGTGCGCAACTTCGTCGGCAAGGTCGCGCTGATCCACGCCTATCGCTTCATCCTGCTTCGCTTGCAGGGCGAGGCGAGCCTGCTCGACGAACCCGATGTCGGACCGCCGGTCGACGCAGTCGAACGGCCCGAGCGCTTCCTCGTGCGAAAGCTCGGCCGCGAATTCCTCGTCGCCGCCAACGACATCGAATGGATCCAGGCCTCCGGCAACTACGCCAACCTGCGCGTGCGCGGCCGCGACTACCCACTGCGCAGCACGATCGCCGGCGTGGAAACGCGACTGGATCCGCAACGTTTCGCGCGCGTGCATCGCAGCTACATCGTCAACCTCGATCAGGTGACGATGATCGAACCGCTGGATACTGGCGATGCGCGGCTGCACCTGAAGGACGGCACTACCCTGCCATGCAGCCGGCGCTATCGCAGCGGCCTGCGCGAAAGGGCCGGCAACAGCGCTGGCGTCTGACACGCCAGTACCGCTACCCTGGAGCGCATGGACACCGTGCGCTATCTGCAACTCGACGTGTTCGCCGAAAAAGCCGGCGGTGGCAATCCGCTGGGCGTGGTCATCGGCGCCGATGCCTGGAGCGATTCGACCATGCAGCGGTTGGCGACCTGGACCGGCCTCGTCGAGACCACGTTCCTGTTGCCGCCGGGCAATGCCGAAGCCAGCTATCGCGTACGCATCTTCACGCCGCAGCGGGAGATCGCATTCGCCGGCCATCCCACGATCGGCAGCGCACACGCCGCACTCGAAACCGGCCTCGTGCCGGCCGGCAGCACGGAACTGGTGCAGGAATGCGGCGCCGGCCTGCTGCCTATCCATATCGACCAGGGCCGCAAGGGTCGCGTGCTGTCCGTGCAGGCGCCGCGCGCGCGCCGGATCGAACCGGATGTGCTGCACGCCAAGCTGGTGCGCGCGATCCTCGACCGCACACCGCTCGGCAGCCTGTCGCCCGGCTTCGTCGAAGGCGGCCGACGCTGGTGGATCGCCGAGTTTGCCGACGAGACGACCCTGCGCGAATGGCAGCCCGACCACGCCGCGATCGCGCGTCTGGCCAAGGCCAGCGACAGCCTGGGCTTGTGCGTCTTCGCGCGCTGCAACCAGCCCGACTATGAAGTAGCCGTACGCGCGTTTCCGGCCGGCGTCGGCATTGTGGAAGATCCCGCATCGGGCGCAGCCAACGGCCTGATCGGTGCGTGGATCGCCGCAGGCGAACCCGACGGCGCGCTCGCGCGCGGCTATCGCGTCAGCCAGGGCCGCGAGATCGGGCGCGACGCGCGCATCGGCATCCGCATCGACGTGGACGGCACGGTCTGGGTCGGCGGCATGACCCATACGGTGATCGACGGACAGCTGAGCTGGCGCTGAGCACTCACCGCGAAACGCGATCTTGCGGCGGAGTCCGGCCGGTCGAAACCGGACTACAACGTGCGCATCAGGACGGTGTCTCGACGGCCTTGCTACGAACGGGTGTGAGAAAGGCAGGCTAGCACCACTACGCGGCGAGCAGCGATGCGAGGAAGGCAATCGCGGATCCATGCGATGACCTTATCGGCCATGAAGTCTCTCAGCTCAGCCGCGGATCTCGAAGCGAGCGCGGAAGATCGTGTCCTCCACGCCTTGAGGCAAGCCCCCGGGCGTACCTTCCAAGGCACCGGCGAGGATCCAGTCGTGCACCAGCGCCTGTTCCACGATGGGAATCGGCGGGCGCTGGCGCGGCATGCGCACGCCGACTTCGACGATCTCGCAATTGAGCTTGGTGAACAGCAGGCTTTGCAACGGCATGCCCGGCTCAACACGAACCAGTGCGCCGTCCTGGCTGCTGTGTTCGTTATAGAGGAAGAACCAGGAGTTGGGCGGATCGAGGAACAGGTCGGCCGCTGCGTTTCCGCCTTCGACGTCAACATGGCAGTTCGCGCAGCGTGTGCTCCAGATCGGCTGGATCTGGGTGTTGTAATCGACGTTCTGGCGCATCGGCACGCTGTCGAGGCTGTCGCACTCGTCAGCCGCCGGTGTGATGTACGGCGGCGTCCAGGCCAGCAGCGCTGCCGGCGCCGACAGCACCATCAGCAACACCCCATGCCGCAGCGCCGTGCTCATCGCTTGACCGCTCCCTGCGAACGCAGCGAACGGGCGATCAGACCGATGCCGCCGAACAGCAACACCAGCATCAGCAAGGTGTTGAAAAGGCTGGTCGAGAGGAAATACACGCGCAGATTGACGATGACGCCGGCGAAAATGATGACGAGACCGGCAAGAACGAGTAGCCAGCCCAGTACCGAGCGACCGTCGAAAAACAGCAGACCGACGCCGATCATGAAAGGCACCAGGGACAGCCCGAAACTGTTGTAGCCCCAGATCCCCCAATTGCCGCCGCTGACGACCACCTGATTCATCAGCAGCCAGCCACCGAGATCGG
>JAAFHE010000515.1 GCA_013298265.1 Lysobacterales bacterium
TTGGCGCCGGCCGGCACCGTGAGCACCGACCAGGTCTGGGTCAGCACGCCGACCCCGTTGTCCTGGGCAAACGCCACACCGTCGGGCGCCTGAGCGCCGGAGGCCGCGGCGAACACGTGGGCCAGGCTGGGCGCCTGCTTCAGCCGATCGACGTCGGCGTCGTCGGCGTCGTCGGCCAGGACCCAGCGGTCGGCCGCCGTGACGGCGGCGTCGCCGGAGGACGTGGCCATGGCGTCGGCCAGCTGCATGCGGCTCTGCAGACTGACCGTGACGCTGACCGGCGCGGCGCCGGGGTTCTCGAAGGTGTCGAGGTAGCGCGCGAAGTAGCTGCCGCGCGGCACGTAGATCTGGCGCGACAGCGTGAGGCCGGCGACGCTGCCCGGCTGCTCGATGTGGAACTGGCGCCGTGCGGCCTTGAGGCGCGCGCTGCTGGCACCGCTGAAGGCCTGGCCGTTGACCGTGAGCCGCGCCGCACCGTGGTCGTAGGCACCGCTGCTGCCGGCCGCCAGGGAACCGTCGGGCTGCACGTCGTAACGGAAGCGGTTGGCGTCGCGCAGGTCGGCCGGCAGGGCGATGCGGTTGTCCAGCAGGGTGAGGTTGACCTCAACGTCCTGGCCGTCGGCACTCACGTCGAACTCCGCATCGGCGAAGCGCTCCTGCACCGCGTCGTAGGCCGTGATCAGGTAGCGGCCCAGCGGCAAGCCGGCGCGGACGTAGCTGCCTTCGGCGCCGGTCTGGCGCGAGCCGTCGCGGTAGTCGCCGCCGCCGAGCTGGCGGATCTCGTAGGGGAAGCCGCCGGCCAGCGTGGTGCCGTCGGGCCGCACGACGCGGCCGTGCACGCCGCCCGCGGCGCCGAGCACGACGCTGGCCTCGACCGGCTGGCCGCTGCTGCCGACGGTGACTTGGGCCTGACCGCGCAGGGCCGCGATCGGGTTGTGCGGATGCAGGGCTTCGACGCGGTAGCTGCCGGCCGCGACCGGGAAGACCGCCACGCCGTTGCTGTCGGCGGTGACGGGAGCGCCTTCGTTGAGCCCGACCGCGGCACCGGCGGCCGGCGCGCCGCGGGCGAACGTCACCGACACCCGGATTTGCCCGAACGCCGCCAGCGTGAGGTCGCGCCGGGTTTCCCCGTCCGTCACGACGGTCGCCACGGCCTCGGCGGTCGCTTGGCTGATGGCGTCGGTTGCTTGGACGCGGTGCTCGCCCAGCGGCACGTCGAACAGGCGGTAGGCGCCGGACGTGTCGGTGCGCGTCTCGCGCAGGCGCGGCGGTGTGCTCTCGATGAAGAGCAGCACGCGGGCGTTGGCCAGCGGCGTGCCGTCGGCGGACCGCACGGTGCCGGCGATCGACCCGGTCGCTTCCATCGTCACCGGCACCACGGTCACGCCGCCGGGGATCACCGTACCCTGACCGCGGCCCCACAGGGCGCTGCCCTGCGGATGCGGCTGGTCGGCGAACAGGAAGTAGGCGCGCGGTGCGTTCGCCAGCAGGGCGTAGCTGCCGTCTTCGGCCGACGTGGCTGTGTTGACCGGGGTCGGCTGGCCGGCGTTGCATCGGCCGCGATCGTCGAGGGTGCACAGGCGCAGCACCGCGCCGCCGACCGTGGCCTGGTTGTGCCGCTTGACCAGACCGCGCAGGTCGCCGCTGCCGGCGAAGACCAGATCCTGCGTGGTCCGCGTCTGCAGCGGCGCGAAGTCGCCGGGCGTGGTCGCCGTGCTCGCGCCGGAAGTTGGGTGGCGCGCGACCAGATCGAAGGCGTGGATCGGGACCACCGCATTCGACGACGAACCGTCCAGATGCGAACGGAACTCGAACGCGCCCTGGGCGTCGCCGGTGGTGTGGCGGGCGCGGGCGAACAGCGGGTGCTTGCTGCGGAAGGTGACGGCGGCGCTGGCGATCGGCGTAACGCCGTCGCCGGAGAACACGCGGCCGTCGATCGCGCCGGCCGCGAGGTTGGGCAACGGCGCCAGCGCCGACTGGTCGGGCACGGCGAAGTTGACGACGGCGCGGCGCTCGTCGGTGGTCAGGTCGTCGATCGCTTCCGGCGGCAGTTGGGCCAGACGCAGCGCCGCTTCGCGCGCGTTCTGGCGGCCGACCTGATTCAGGGCGAAATGCATCAGCGAAACGCGCTGGCCCGGTGCCACGGTGACGCCGTTCCAGCGGTAGTTGAGGCGGCCGACCGAGCCGATCAGCTCGTAGTCGGCCTGCGCCACCTGCACGGCCGCACCGCTGCCGTCGAAGAGGTGGGCGCTGGGCGGGCTGGTGGTCGCGGTGAACGGGTCGCTGTCGCTCTGGTCGTCGATGACGGCCCAGCGGTCGCGGAGCTGCGGATCGGCCACCGAAAGGACCGCGTCGCCGTCGGAGCTGTCCACGACGCGCGGGTTGCCGTCGGCACCGCTGTGGAGCGTGCGCACGCGCACATCGACGGTGACCGGGTTCGAGCCGGTGTTTTCCAACGTTTCCACGTAGCGCACGAAATAGCCGGCGCGCGGCGCCAGCACGCGGCGCACCACGCGCAGGCCGAAGGCGTGGTTCTCGTCCAGTTCCACTTCCTGGCCGTCGGCGCGCAGGCGCCCCAGGCTGCCGCCGCCGTTGGCAAACGGCACCGCGACGTCGTTGCGGATCAGTTCCAGGCGCACGCCGCCGCTGTCCGGGCCGCTGCCGCCGAACACGTTGCGCAGGCCGCTGAGCAGGCGGCCGTCAGCGCCGACGTCGTAAAGGAAACCGTTGGCGTCGTGGAAAGCGAGC
Organism: Lysobacterales bacterium; assembly: GCA_013298265.1. Taxonomy (GTDB): domain Bacteria; phylum Pseudomonadota; class Gammaproteobacteria; order Xanthomonadales; family Rhodanobacteraceae; genus Tahibacter. The sequence continues at coordinate 2,749 of JAAFHE010000515.1, forward strand.
GGCAGATCGACCACGCTGTCGGCCAGCTGCAGCGGGACTTCTGCAACGTCGCCGTCGAAGCGGACGCGGCCAGCGCCTTCGCCGCGCTGATCCTGCCACGTGCCCTGCAGCGCGAAGGCGCCGGGCGGAACGTCGGGGAAGCGGAAGCGCCCCTGCTCGTCGGCGACGGCGTCGTAGCTGTTGCTGAGGCCGCAGCCGCCGGGCGGTCCGTAGACCAAATCGGTCGGCACCAGCTGCACGCTCGCGCCGCGCGCCGCACCGCCGCCGGCGGCGCGTACGCCGCCGCCCACTTGGCCCTGGCCGATCAGCTGGACGTCGCGGGCGATGGTTTGGTCCTGCGCACTCAGCACGACGCCGACGGCGCGGCCGCGGAGGCGGTCGTTGAGCGTGCAGTCGGTGCTGCTGAAGCTCCGGTGCACGTCGATGCTGTAACCGCCCGCCTCGACCCGATCGAAGGAGTAGTTGCCTTGCGCGTCCGAGGTGACGAGGTAGGCGCCCGGGAAGGGTTCGGGCTGCAGGCGTACCGCCATGCCCGCCACCGGCGTCAGGCCGTCGGGAGCCAGAACGCGCCCCTGGATTCGGCCGGTCGCCAGCGCCGTCAGGGTGAGGGTGAGGTCGGCGTCCGCGCCCGGCAGCAGCGTACCGGCGGCGCTGCCCGATAGGCTGCCGATGGGCGCCGGGCGGCTCGCCGTGATGCGGTAGTCGCCGTTGAACACGCGGTCGAACATGGCCAGACCGCCCGCATCGGATTCGCGTTCGATTGTGGTGGGGAACGGGGACGCTGTGCTCAATGCGACCCGTGCGCCGGCCACCGGTGCGCCGCCGGCATCGACCAGGCGCACGCGCACGCGCCCCTGACCGACCAGGCGCACGTCGAGCTGGCGCGTCTCGCCGGCGCTGGCGATGCGCGTCGTCGCCGCGCCGCGGTCGCCGTTGCCGAGTTCCTGAGCGACGACTTCGACCTCGCCGACCGGCACCAGGTCGAAGCGGTAGGCGCTGCCGTCGGCCACGTCCTGGCTGGCCA
>JAAFHE010000516.1 GCA_013298265.1 Lysobacterales bacterium
AAAAGGCTCTGACTATTTGCCCCAGTCGAAGCAAGCTGTCGCTCGACACTCTGCCAACCGACACAGCGCCGTATCATAGCCGGCTTGCGCGCCGCTCCGGCCCGCCCTTCCGTACCGTCCCGCATGAGTTCTGCTACCCCTTCGCCGCGTCCGCCACACCTTGCGCTGGCCCTGCTGCTCGCCTATCCGCTGCTGCTGCTGCCGGCGCTGTGGCTGCAGCTGAGCTGGCTGTCGGCGCTGGCCGCACTCGACCTGATCACGCTGCTGTTGCTCGGTGGCCTGCGGCGCGGCCACCGGCCGACCTGGACGATCTGGTTCGTGGCGATGGCCGGAACGGCGTGGCTACTGCTGCGCAATCAGGTCGAGATCATGCTGATGCTCGTGCCGGTGCTGCTCAACGCCGGCATGGCCTGGTTCTTCGGCAGCACCTTGCGGCCGGGACGGCGCCCGCTGGTGACACGCGCAATCCTTGCGTTCGAGGGCGAACAGCGCCTTGCCCAGCCCGGCGTCGCGTCGTATGCGCGCGGGCTGACCTGGGCCTGGACCGTGCTGCTGACGCTGCAAGCCCTGCTGATGCTGGTCTGTGCCACCGGCGCGCAGCCGAACGGCGTCTTCGCCCGCCTCGGACTGCCGGCACCGTTGCCGCTGCCCGAACAATGGGCCAACGGTTACCTGCATCTGGGCGGCTTTCTCGTGATCGGCCTGTTCTCGGTCGCCGAATTCGCCTGGCGCAACTGGCATCTGCGCCATCTGCCGCACGATAGCCCCAAGCAGTACTTCACGAAGATCGTGCAGAACTGGCGCCGCGTGCTGCACGACGGCGCCGGCAACGACTGAACGTGCGCCCCGCCGAACGGCTTGCCGCCATCTGGCAAACCCGCGATCCTTGCGCGCATTCCGCTGGCAGGCGGATGAGAAACGACCTGCCAGGCGATCGAGGGATGAATCGCACCAGAGCCGAACGCGGAAGCGATCGACTCCCGGAGAACGTAGGCAAGCCCCGCTTGCACCGTTCGATTGAGAAAAGAGCAAGAGCCCTTTTCTCGACAACCCACCAGGTATGTGTAGTGCACCACGACGATTTCCGCATTCCGGCCACACATCCGTGCCTGGCCGGTCATTTCCCTGGCAATCCGGTGGTTCCGGGCGTGGTGGTGCTCGATGAGGTCGCCGCGACGCTGCAGCGCCGCCACGGCCGGCGCATTGCCGGCTTCAGCCAGGTGAAATTCATTGCACCGCTGTTGCCCGAACAGATTGCCGTGCTGCAACTGGAACTGACGGGCGAGCGCCTGCGTTTCCGCGTTCTGCGTGACGATGCCCTGATCGCCAGCGGCGAGGCGAGCACCGCATGAGCAATGCACACTGGACCGCGCGCCCGGAAGGCGGCGGCCATTTCGCGATCTGGCTGATCCGCTCGATCGCGCTCTACGGCGGCCGTCCGTTCGCGCGCCTGTTCCTGTATCCGATCACGCTGTATTTCTATTTCCGCCGCAGGCCCGAACGCGAAGCCTCGCGCGCGTTCCTGAGCCGTGTCCTCGGCCGCCGCGCCGGCGCGCTGGACGTGATGCGGCACCTGCACCGCTTCGCCGGCGTGATCCTCGACCGGGTATTCATGCTCGCGCGCGACGACGTGCGCCAGTTCCAGCTCGACATCCACGGACTGGAACTGCTCCTGGAGACCTATCACCAGGGCCGCGGCATGCTGCTGCTCGGCTCGCACCTGGGCAGCTTCGAGATCCTGCGCGTGCTGGCTCGGGAGAGGCCCGAAGTGCAGCTCCGGGTGGTGCTGGACAAATCACAGACACCGGCCGTCACGGAACTGCTGCACGCGTTGAATCCGGCCATCGGCGACAGCGTGATCGACGCCGCCGGCGGCGGCACCGCGATCGTGCTCGGCATCAAGGACGCCGTCGAGCAGGGCGCCGTCGTTGCCCTGCTCGGCGACCGCGCGCGGCAGCAGGAACCGACTCGGCGCGTCCTGTTCTTCGGCGAGTCCGCGTCGCTGCCGGTGGCGCCCTACCTGATCGCCTCCGTGCTGGATACGCCGGTACTGCTGTGCTTCGGGTTGTATCGCGGCGGCAACCGCTACGAGTTGCATTTCGAACGTTTCGCCGAGCGCATCGAGATACGGCGCAGCGAACGCAACGCACGCCTGGACGAATGGCTTGCGCGCTACGCCGCGCGGCTGGAGCATCATGCGCGGCTGGATCCCTACAACTGGTTCAACTTCTATGATTTCTGGCAAAGCGATCGCGTTGAGCCTGCTGTTGCCGCTGGCGAGCCAGGCAGCACCTGAGCACGCCGCTTCCAAGGCCGCAGCCTGCAGCAAGGACTGCGCAAGCGAGCAGACCGTGCGCCTGATCGAACGCCTCGGGCGGCCGCTGCCGGCGACGACCGCCTACACCGAAGTACGCTTCGTGCAGATGCTCGATGCTCCGCTGAAGCTGCGCGGTGAACTGACCTATACGAGCAAGAACGAGCTCGGCAAGCGCGTCGTGTTTCCGTACGAGGAAAACACGACCATCGCCGGCGGCCAGGTCGAGATCACGCGCGCGGGCAAGCCGGCCAAGCGCTTCAGCCTCAAGCGCGCGCCGGCACTGGCCGGTTTCCTCGAAAGCTTCAGCGCAACACTGGAGGGCGACGCGACGCGCCTCGAACGCAGCTATGTCCTGTCCAGCGAAGGCAATGACAAACGCTGGCAGCTGCAGCTGGTGCCGCGCGAAGCGGCGCTGTCCAAGCACGTCAAGCGCGTGCTGATCAGCGGCCAGGACAGCACGCCGCTGTGCTTCGAGGTCGAGGAAGCCGGCGGCGACAGCAGCATCCTGCTTGTCGACAAGCTGGCCGCGGCGCCGCTGGACGGTGTACCGCAGCGCACGCAATTGCAGCAGCTCTGCCAGGGCGCGCCATGACCTTGCGTGCGCGGCTGACACTGCTGGCGGGCTGGCTGGCGCTGCTGGCGGGCCTGCTGTTCTACGTGCTCGGTGCACTCAAGGTCAGCACCGATCTGCGCAGCTTCATGCCGCCGGCGCGTACACCGGAACAGCGCCTGCTGCTCGACGAGATCGGCGAAGGACCCGGTTCACGCCTGCTGCTGCTCGCGCTGAACGGCGACGAGCCGGACGTGCTCGCCGACATCAGCAAAGCGCTCGTGCTGCGGATCCGCGATGACAAGCGCTTCGTGCGCGCGCTCAACGGCGAAGGCGATCTCGGCGCACTCGCGCAGGATCTGCTGCCCTACCGCTACCTGCTGTCGCCGACGCTGGATACGCAGGCCTTCGATACGGACTACCTGCGCAGCGAACTCGAACAACGCGTGCAGGATCTCGGCTCGCCCGCTGCAGCCTGGCTCAAGCCGCTGCTCGGCAGCGATCCGACGCTGGAAATGCTCAAGCTCGCCGAAGCCTGGGCACCACCCGGCGAACCCGAGCGCTATGCGGAAGTCTGGTTCACACGCGACGGGACGCAGGCGTTGCTATTGGCCGAAACCGTCGCCGGTGGCTTCGATCCGTCGGCGCAGCGCGAGGCGCAGGACGCGCTCGAACAGTACTTTCGCGACAGTGCGGGAGCGTCAACCGCACAACTCGTGCTCAGCGGCCCAGGCGCGTTCACCGTGCGCATCAACGCGACCACGAGCGACGAGGCCAACCGCATCGGCCTGTTCGACTCGGTCGGCTTCATCCTGCTGCTGCTGCTCGCCTACCGCCGCGTCGGCACCGTGCTGGCCGGCGCGCTGCCGCTGGTCAGCGGAGGACTCGCCGGCATGGCGGCA
>JAAFHE010000052.1 GCA_013298265.1 Lysobacterales bacterium
CGCTCTTCCGATCTCAGGGCACCGAATTCACCGGTGCGGCTGACATGGATGCGTTCGATCGGCGTGGTGTTGGCCGCGAGGTGCGGCCAGACGCCCAGCGTCTGCAACGCCGTCGTGCTCGCGCGGGCCAGCGCGAGGTTGCGCTCGTCCGCCTTAGGGACGTCGCCGGCGCGGGGAACGGCGGCTTCCACGAGGGCTACGGAAAGACCACTGTGGTTCAGGGCGATGGCGAGGCTGCTGCCGACCAGGCCGCTACCAATCAGGACTACGTCGAAAACAGGTGTCATCGGCGGATGATACTGCTCTCGGAAACCTCCCAGGGATTCATGCGGCAAATTCCGATGCCGCGTCCGGAAATTCACCCGTTTCGGCAAGCACACCCTAAGGCAGATCTTTTCCTCCGGGCGGTGGAAACGCGTGGCCAGCGCTGCTCCGGCTTTGTCGGCAAGGCGACCTGCAGCGTCCGGACCGCTGTCTTGACCGCGCTCCCGGGACCCGCATCCAGCTTCCGGTTCTTGCCACTGCCCGTCCTTCGTCCTGAGACCGGGGCCTTCGCTTCACGGGCACTACCCGGCTTCACAACTACTGCGCCATATCCACCATCCCCTCGGCCGGCTGCAGTGCGGCCCTGGTCTCGACGTCCTGCGCTGCGTTGTCCGCCCGGCGCACCCGCCACCCGGGGCGGCAAATCCTGGCACCCTGCCGAAGCGGGCAGCCATGTCAAAAAGTCCCAAAAACATTTTCTATATCATGATCATGACAACCAGAAACCACGGATGGCTCGGGCGCGGCGTCCACACCGGTGATCCAGTACGATCGCCGCGTCAGCGACCAAGCGATGGATGATCGCAAACTGGAGGCCAGCCCCGAGGGTCGACCACCTTGTGTTGAAATAGCAAAGGATGCGTATGGTAAATATGTTCCCGAACAACGCCGCAACCAGGGAAGCGCGGCCACCGACAGCAACAACCGATTTCCGTCACTGCCGAGGAGCGTCCATGTCCCGCACACGTAACCTGACCATAGCCGTCGCCGCCGCCCTGGCGGCGCTGCCCGCCGCAGCCCAAGTCGCCGCCCAGGAAGCTGACTCGCTCGAAACCGTCATCGTGACAGGCACCCGCGTCACTGATCGCACAGTGGCCGAATCAGCGGCCCCTATCGATATCATCACGCCGGAAGCACTGGAGGCCACTGGAACGGGGGAGCTGGCAACGGCCCTGTCGCGCGTGCTGCCTTCACTGAATTTTCCGCGCCCAGCCGTTTCCGACGGCACCGACGCGGTCAAGCCCGCCCAGTTGCGCGGTCTGGCACCGGATCAGGTACTGGTGCTGGTCAACGGCAAGCGCCGGCACACAACGGCACTGATCAATCTCAACGACAGCCAGGGCCGCGGCTCTTCGCCGGTCGACCTCAACGCGATCCCGATCGCGTCGATCGCGCGCGTGGAAGTGCTCCGTGACGGCGCTTCCGCGCAGTACGGATCAGATGCCATCGCCGGTGTGGTCAACATCGTGCTCAAGGGCAGCGGCAACGGCGGCGGCCTCACCGCGCGCTACGGCCAGCACTCCGCCGGCGACGGCGGGCAATACCTGTTGTCGGGCGATGCGGGCTTCGACTTAGGCGAGCGTGGCTTCCTGCATCTGGCCGGCCAGGGCGGCCACAACGACCAGACCGACCGCGCCCGCCCATATATCGGCGCGCCGGGGCCTGCGGCACCGCCTTACGATCGCGTCGTACAGCGCTACGGCGATCCGGAGATAGACCAGGGAGCGGTGTCGTACAACGGCGAGTTCGGTCTCGGCGAGCGCGCCACGCTCTACGCGTTCGGTGCGGCCAGCAATCGCGACGTACTGTCCAACGGGTTCTTCCGTCCCGCCGGTGACCCGCGCAACATTCCGGCGATCTATCCAAATGGCTTTCTACCCAACATTAACAATGTTGCAAAAGACCGATCAACGGTCGCGGGACTGCGCGGCGGACTGGGGAACGGCTGGAACTACGACCTCAGCTACAACTACGGCTACAACAAGCTCAGCTTCGACATCCGGAACACCCTCAACCGCAGTCTCGGGCCGACTTCGCCACGGCAGTTTTATGCCGGCAGCCTCGAAGTGACGCAGAACGTGGCCAACCTCGACTTCTCCAGACCGATCGAGGCTGGCTGGCTCAAGTACCCCATCACCTTCGCCTTCGGCGCGGAATGGCGCGAGGAGAAGTTTAACCAGAGCCCGGGCGAACTCGGTTCGTACGTGGACGGCGATGGCCCCGTCAACACGCCACCGGGCGCACAGGTGTTCCCGGGCTTCAAGCCCGAAGATTCAGGTCATCACGATCGCAACAGCAGTTCACTCTACGCCGACCTCGATGCCGACCTCACCGACAGGTTCTCGGCCGCCGTTGCCGCGCGCCACGAGGACTACAGCGATTTCGGCACCACCACCTCGGGCAAGGTGTCGGCACGCTACGCCTTCACAGACGCCGTCGCGCTGCGCGGTACCGTGTCCAGCGGCTTCCGCGCACCCTCGCTACAGCAGCAGTACTTCCAGTCCACGGCAACGAACTTCATCGGCGGCGCGCCGTTCGACGTGCGCACGTTCGCGGTCGACAATTCGACGGCCATTGCGCTGGGTGCCGAACCGCTCAAGGCCGAGGAATCGAAGAACTACGGCCTGGGCCTGGTGCTGTCGCCGCTCGACGGACTGTATGTGACGGTGGATGCCTACCGCATTGACATCGACGACCGCATCGTCCTGTCGGAAAACCTGATCGGCGCGACCGTCACCGCGTTTCTCCAGGCCCGCGGCATTTTCGGCGTCACCGGCGGCCGCTATTTCACCAACGCGATCGATACCAAGACCACAGGCGTGGACATCGTCGGCACATACAAATGGGTGTTGTCCTCGAGCGAAGTCGACTGGACCATCGGCTACAACTACTCCAAGACGACGATCGAGAAGATCGCTCCGAATCCGCCCGAACTGACCGCCGGCGGCCTCAACCTGCAGCGCATAGGCCGGGTAGAGCAAGGCCGTGTGACGGTTGGCGCACCGCGCGACAAGATCCTGCTGGGCTCAGTGTGGAAGACCGGCGACTGGAGCTTCTCCGGCACCGCCACGCGCTATGGCAAGTTCAGCGCGCTCAATGCGAATCCGGCACTGGACCAGACCTTCGGCGCGAAATGGACGGTCGACCTGGCGGCGGCGTACCAGCTCGATGCCTGGAGTTTTGCCCTCGGTGCCGACAACGTTTTCGACGCCTATCCGGACGAGTTCAACTTCGCCACCTCCAACGGCGGCCAGTTGGCTTACCCTCGCAATGCGCCGTTCGGCTTCAACGGTGCCTTCGTCTACGGCAAGGTCGGCTACCGCTGGGAGTGAGCGACGCTGCTCACGTGCGCACCCGCCTCGGGTGCGCGCGGTTTCATGACAGCATGGCCAGAGATCTCACACACAGGCGTTCGCCGTCAGCCCGTAACGGCCGGAGACGAGTGTTACGTGAAGATCTAGTGCGCCGACGCCGGGTTTCCCGACGGCAGGTCGGGGTGGCTGCAGGTGTCTGCTGGCGGATTCAATCCTGCGCCCGGCCCGCGGTCGCGGCATCGCAGCCGGCAGCGGCGCGGCGCAGCGCGGCGCGGCGCAGGACCATTGCACATTTCCGCACCCGCACCGCATCGGATACGCTCGCCACTTCCCCGCCCCGCCCTGCCGCATGAGCAACCCGCTGCGCCTGTTCGCCACCGCCGTGACGTTCCTGACGCGCCTGCCGTTCGCGCGCTTCAGTTACGCCGAACCGGCGCGGCTGGCGCAGGCGGCGCCGTATTTCGTGCTGGTCGGCGCGCTGGTTGCCGCGATCGCGGCCTTCGCGGCCTGGCTCAGCCTGCATCTGCTGCCGCCGACACTGGCGCCCTGGGTCGCGCTGGCCACGGCGATCATGCTGACCGGCGGCTTCCATGAAGACGGCCTGGCCGACACGGCTGACGGGCTCGGCGGCGGCTTCACGCGCGAACGCAAGCTCGAGATCATGCGTGACAGTCGCATCGGCAGCTACGCCGCGCTCGCATTGATTGCGGTGCTCGGCGGCAAATACCTCGCGCTGGCCAGCCTGTCCCCGTCGCAGCTATTCGTCGCGCTGTGGCTAGGCCACATCCTTGCACGCTGGAGCGTGCTGCCGCTGGCCGCGATGCTGGGCTATGCACGCGACGGCCAGGCCGCGAACAAGCCGGTCGCCGACGGCATAGGCTGGACCCAGGTCGCTGCGGGCACGCTGCTCGTGTTCGTGCTGATCGCGCCGTTCGGCCGGCTTGCGCTGCTCGCGGCACTGATCAGCGCGGGCGTGGTCCTGCTGGCCGGCCTGTATTTCCGGGCCCAGCTCGGCGGTATCACCGGCGATACGCTGGGCGCGGCCAACCAGATCGTGGAACTCGCCTGCTATCTGGTTTGCGCGGGAGCCCAGCGATGGATCTGATTCTCATCCGGCACGGCGATTCCGAAGCGGCGCCGGGACTGTGCATCGGCCAGACCGACGTGGCGCTATCGAGCGCCGGCTTCCTCGCGATCCAGCGCCTTGCAGCGCACTGGCAGGGGGAGGCGCCGCGCTTCCTGTTCACGAGCGACCTGCGCCGCGCGCAGCAGTCGGCGCAGGTGTTCGCGGCGCGCTTTGCCATCGAGCCACTGGCCGATCCGCGCCTGCGCGAAGTGGACCTGGGCGAATGGGACGGTCAACGCTGGGACGTGATCGCCAAGCATGACGCGGCGCGCTATCGCCACTGGGCCGACAACTGGGTGATCCAGGAAGCGCCCGGCGGCGAGAGTTTCAGCGACGTGATGCGGCGTACCGGCACGTGGCTCGCCGCGCTGCTCGGCTCGACCGGCGACAACGACGGCGTACTGGCCATGGCCCACGCCGGCTCGATTCGCGCGCTGCTGTGCCATGCGCTGGGACTGCCGCCGGCGCGCGCCTTCGCGCTGCAGCTCGGATATGCGCGTGCAAGCCGCATCCGCTATCGCATGGGACAGTTTGAAGTAAGCTACACAAATGCCTCGCGCTTCGAGCAAGATCAGTAGCTAAGGAAGTACTGAACAAGCCCTGGCAGTACCGCTCTTGTATTCAGCACCAGATCTCCACAACCCTGCCAAACGCATGCTACGCAGGCATTTGGCCGGCCCGGCCCGTAGGGCGTTCAGAGCGATCAGAACCTGCGGTTCTGGGCGATCGCTCTTCACCCCCTTGACTCAAGGGGGCTCCAGAATCGAAAACCGACATTGACTTGTTCAGAGGCCTCTAGCGCCTACTGAATAATTTGAAACTTTTCCACAAAAAAATCCGACACAGAAGCTTCCATGGGCAATCGACTTACCAAGATCTATACCCGCACCGGCGACGATGGCAGCACCGGGCTCGGCGACGGTTCACGCGTACGCAAGGATTCGGCGCGGGTCAACGCCTATGGCACCGTGGACGAACTCAACAGTGTCATCGGCATGCTGCTCGCCCAGGACACCGGCGCGGACATCGCCGAGTGCCTGACCCAGATCCAGCACGACCTGTTCGACCTCGGCGGCGAGCTGTGCATACCGGGCATGGCGATGGTGTTCGACGCCGACATCGCGCGGCTTGAAGACGTGCTCGACCGCTTCAACGAAGACCTGCCGCCGCTCAAGGACTTCATCCTGCCCGGTGGCGGCATGGCCGCGTCGACCTGCCATCTCGCGCGCACCGTCTGCCGCCGCGCCGAGCGCGAAGTCGTCACTCTGGCCGCACACGAAAGCGTGCGCGCCGAGGCAACCCGCTATCTCAACCGCCTGTCCGACCTGCTGTTCGTGCTCGCCCGCGTGCTCGCGCGCCGCAGCGGCCACGGCGAAGTGCTGTGGCAGCACGAGCGGCGCAAGAAACCCGTCGGCACCTGACGCCGCCCGGTCGCGATGACGCCGCCGCAATCGCCACGGAATCCGCTCATGCACCTCGCCTTGTATACCCACGCCAGCTGCCTCGCGCACAACCCAGGGGCCGGCCATCCGGAATCCCCGGCGCGCCTGCGCGCCGTACTCGAAGCACTGGACCAGGACCGCTTCGCCGGCCTCGATCGCATCGAGGCGCCGCGCGCCACCACCGAGCAGTTGCAGCGCGCGCACAGCGCCGAACACATCGCGCGCATCTTCGCGCTGGCGCCGCAGCACGACGGCGCGCTGCGCATCGACGACGACACGGTCATGTCCGGCGCATCGCTCGACGCCGCGCTGCGCGCCGCGGGCGCGGTCTGCGGGGCGATCGACGGCGTTCTCGCCGCGCGCCACCAGCGTGCGTTCTGCGCGGTGCGTCCGCCGGGACACCACGCGACATACGCCCAGGCGATGGGCTTCTGCCTGTTCAACAGCGTCGCGATCGGCGCCACGCATGCGCTGGCCAACGGGCTGCAACGCGTCGCAATCGTCGACTTCGACGTGCACCATGGCAACGGCAGCCAGGACATCTTTGCGAATGAGGCGCGCGTGCTGTACGCCTCCACCCACGAAATGCCGCTGTACCCAGGCACCGGCCAGCGCCTTGAGACCGGGGTCGGCAATATCGTCAACGAACCCTTGCCCTCCGGCGGCGGCGGCGACGAATTCCGCGCCGCCTACCGCGACCGCGTCCTGCCGGCACTCGACGCATTCGCGCCGCAGCTCGTGCTGATCTCGGCGGGCTTCGACGCCCACCGGCTCGATCCGCTCGCCAACCTCAATCTCGACGCAGACGACTACGCCTGGGTCACGCGCGAACTCGTCGCGATTGCGCGTCGGCACGCGCAGGGCCGCGTGGTGTCGAGCCTCGAAGGCGGCTACAGCCTCACCGCGCTGCGCCAGTCGGTGCAGGCGCATGTCGCGGCGCTGCTGGACTGAGCAGCCACGCAGTGGCCTTGGCCGCAGGAAGACGCGAGCAGTGAGTGCAGAGGAGTGAGAAAACAGTGGAAGGCGACGGTGCGCTTTCGCTCTCACTCCTGCTCCCTACTTTTCCGGCTCAAACTCAAGCGCGGCCGAATTGATGCAATAGCGCAGCCCGGTCGGCTTCGGTCCGTCCGGGAACACATGGCCGAGGTGCGAATCGCAGTGCGCGCAGCGCACTTCGACGCGGCGCATACCATGGGTGTCGTCGGCATGCTCGACGACGGCTTCCGGTGCGACGGGCTGGTAGTAGCTCGGCCAGCCGCTACCGGAATCGTATTTCGTGCCTGAGCCGAACAGCGCGGCCCGGCACGCCGCGCAGTGATAGATCCCCGCGTCGTGGTGATCCCAGTACTTGCCGGTGAAGGCGCGCTCGGTCGCCGAGCAGCGGCAGATCGCGTATTGCTCCGGGGTCAGTTCTTCGCGCCATTGGGCGTCGGATTTTTCGATCTTGGTGTTCATGGTCGTTCCAGATTGGGGTCGTGCAGCGACGGCTCAAGCTGCCGCGTCAAGCACTTGCCGCCGCGACGATTGCTGCCATGGGCGCGTTTCGGGCATCTTACGCGCCTCACCGTCTGCAAAAGACCTGCCTGTGCCGCGCCATCTTTCGCGTACTCCCCGGCTGCGCCATCTGGTGCAGGCCACTGTCCTGTGCCTGTACGGTGCCAGCGTCCATGCGGCCAACCCGGCTGCCTGCCTGCCCGGCAGCGACCAATGCCCGCGCAAGTCTGACGACTTCAGCCTGTGCAAGCCCAACGCGCTGCTCGCGTTCTACGTACCCGACCTGCCGACCACGGGCGTACGCGAGGAGGCGGATACCGATTTCGGTGCCGACCGCTTCCAGACCGCCGACCAGACCAAATACCTGCTGCAGGGCAATGCGCGCGTGCAGCGCCTGGACCAGCTGATCCGCGCCGACGAGCTGACCTATTGGACCGAGACCACCGCCTGGGTCGCCCAGGGCAACGTGCGCTACCAGGATCGCGGCATGCTGCTGTCGGCGGACAAGGCCCAGGGCAAGACCACACCGAACACTGCCATCCTCGACGGCGTGCGCTTCCAGCTGCTGAGCTCGCGCGGCAACGGCCAGGCCAGCCAGGCCGAGCTCGTCGACGACGACAACGCGCGCATGAAGATGGTGCGCTTTTCGACCTGCGATCCGGACCAGCCGAGCTGGGAGATCCGCGCCGACGATCTTGCGATCGACCAGGCCGCCGGCGTCGCCAAGGGCCATGATGCGACCCTGCGCATCGGCGACGTGCCGGTGTTGTGGCTGCCGTACGTACGCTTCCCGACCGACGACCGGCGCCAGAGCGGCTTTCTCTATCCCAGCTTCGGTTTCAACGGCAACAGCGGCCTGGATTTCACGCTGCCGTACTACCTGAATCTGGCCGAGAACTACGACATGACGCTGTACCCGCGCCTGGTCACACAGCGCGGCTTCATGGCGGGTGCCGAGTTCCGCTATCTCACCGAGCGCAGCCGCGGCCAGATCGATGGCGCCTGGCTGCCGAACGACCGCCGCGCCGACAGCGAGCGCGGCCAGTGGCATTTCGACAATTTCACCTCGCTAGGCGGCAACTGGAATTTCGCCGCCAACATCAACGGCGTGTCGGACAAGCGTTACTTCGAGGATTTCGGCGACAGCCTGTCGGCGATCGCGACGAGTCTGCTGCCCTCGAGCGCCTACCTCAACGGCCGCGGCCGCGGCTGGAGCTTCGCCGTCGGTGGCGACAAGTACCAGATCACGGACCCGTCGCTGCCCGACCAGTTCGAGCCCTACATGCGCCTGCCGCGCGTGACCTTCGACGGCGACGTCGCGCTGGCCGGCCGCCTGCGCGGCGGCGTCAAGTCCGAGTTCGTCGCGTTCGACAAGGACTGCTTCGCGGATGCCGACCTCAACCGTGTCTGCCCGACCACGGGCCAGCGCCTGGACCTGTATCCCTACCTGAGCATGCCGCTGGAAGGCGCGTCCTGGTTCATCCGCCCCGAGTTCGGCGTGCGTCATACGCGCTACGACGTCGAGACCGAACAGGCCAACGGCGTGACGCGCGGCGCGACGCCGCAGCGGACCACGCCGATCGGCAGCCTCGACCTGGGCCTGATCTTCGAGCGCGACACCAACCTGTTCGGCAAGGGTTATACGCAGACGCTGGAACCGCGCCTGTTCTATCTGAACGTGCCATACCGCGACCAGCGCAACCTGCCGGTCTTCGACACCCAGCTGCTGACCTTCGATTTCCCGCAACTGTTCGCGACCAACCGCTACACCGGCGCCGACCGGCAGATGGACGCGAACAACCTGACTGTCGCAGTCACGACCCGCCTGCTCGAAAGCGCGACCGGTGCCGAACGGCTCTCCGCGAGCCTGGGCCAGATCCGCTATTTCGAGGACCAGCGCGTACAGCTGTACGGCGCGCCGACGCGCTATTCCGGCTCGGCCTACGCGGGCGAACTCGACGTTCATCTGTCCGATCGCTGGCGCCTGAAGATCGCCGAACAGTGGAATCCGAACGGCGATCAGACCGACCTGTCCGCGGTGAGCCTGCAGCACCGCTTCCTCGGTGACGGCGTGCTGAACCTGTCGTACCGCTACCGGCGCAATTTCCTCGAGCAGACCGACATCTCGGCGCTGATCCCGCTCAATGAGAAATGGCGCCTGATCGGCCGCATGAACTATTCGCTGCGCGACCGCAAGCCGCTGGAAAACCTGGTCGGCCTTGAACGCGACTCCTGCTGCGTGGTCTGGCGCCTGCTCGCGCGTCATTACCTGCGCAGCGCCAGCGGCAAGGCCAACGACGCGCTGTACTTCGAGATGGAACTCAAGGGTCTCGGCGCGATCGGCCAGAAAACGGGCGACTTTCTGCGCCGTGGTATTCTCGGGTACCAATGATGTAATGGGTGCCTGAGCGTTCAGGCACCAGTCCGGGGCGCCGTGCACACTCGTCGCCCCGTCCGCAGCCGGCCCCGGCCTGCGGCAATCCCAAGCTTCCACACGGATCTGCGATGAACAAGCCCGCGCTCGCGTTTGCCCTGTTGACCACCCTGTTCGCGGCCGCCGCGCCGTCCCAGGCGCAGCTGCTCAACCCCGCACCCGAACCGCAGCGCCCGCCCTCCGCCGTGCCCGATGACGGCACCCTTGAGCGCATCGTCGCCGTCGTCGACGAAGAAGTCGTCCTCAAGAGCGAGCTGGACCGTGCCGTGGGCCAGGTGCTCGCGCAATACCAGCGCAATCCGCAGCAGCTACCGGCGCGGCCGGTGCTGGAGCGCCAGGTGCTGGACCGCCTCATCATCACGCGCCTGCAAGTATCCAAGGCCAGCCAGAGCGGCGTGCGCATCGGCGACATCGAGATCGACCAGGCCGTCGCCAATATCGCCCGCACCAACAAGATGGACGTCGACCAGCTACGCAGCGCGCTCGCACGCGATGGCCTGTCGTACGAGGAATTCCGCCGCAACCTGCGCGACGAACTGGTCACCCAGCGCCTGCGCCAGCGCGTGGCCCAGTCGGCCCAGGTCAGCGACGCCGAGATCGACATCATGCTGGCCGGCAACAGCCTCAAGACCGGCGAAGTGCGCCTGGCCCACATCCTCGTCGGCGTGCCCGACGGCGCCAGCGCCGAGCAGATCCAGGCCGCACGCGAGAAAGCCGAGCGTGTGCAGAAGGAAGTCGCCGGCGGACAGGAGTTCGCTTCCGTCGCGATGCGTTCGTCCGACGCGCAGGATGCGCTCGAGGGTGGCGACCTGGGCTGGCGCCGCCACGATCAGGTGCCGGAAATGTTCAGCGACCTGCTGCAAGGCATGAGCGTCGGCCAGGTTTCGCCGGCCGTGCGCGGCCCCAGCGGCTTTCACATCCTCAAGCTGGTCGACCAGCGCGAGCTGGGCAAGCAGCTCGTGACCGAGTTCCACGCCCAGCACATGATGATCAAGATCAGCGAGCTGGTCAGTGCAGCCGACGCGGACAAGAAGATCAACGACCTGCGCCGCCGTATCGAAGCCGGCGAGGACTTCGCCACGCTGGCCAAGACCAACTCGGAAGACGCGACCAGCGCGAACGCCGGTGGCGACATGGGCTGGTTCCCGATCGACACCTACGGGCCCCAGGTTGGCGAAGTGATCTCCAACCTCAAGGACGGCGAACTCAGCCAGGTCTTCCGCAGCAATGCCGGCGTGCATTTCGTCAAGCGCCTCGGCATGCGCGAACTGGACCGCACCGACGAGACCCGCCGCGCCCAGGCACGCGAGGCGATCCAGCAGCGCAAGGCCGAGGACGAATTCGAGAACATGCTGCGCCAGCTCAAGGCCGAGGCCTACATCGAATACCGCCTCGCCGGCTACGACACCAAGGGCGAGCCGGTCAGCGGCTGAAGTCCAGAAATGAGGGACGAGGAGTGAGAAACGAGTAAGAGCGAAAGCGCACTTCGTGCAGCCTCGCCTTACCCACTCATTTCTCACTCCTCTCCGGATTTCCCGCGCTGAAGCAACGAGCAGGGAGTAGTGAGAAACGAGTAGAAACGAGATCGCACTTCACGCAACCTCGCCTTACCCACTCATTCCTCACTCCTCTCCCCTCTTTCCCGCCCAAATGCCTCTGCCCCGCCTGGCCATCACCCTCGGAGAGCCGGCCGGTATCGGCGCGGAACTCGTAGCCGAACTCGCGCACAGTGACGTCGCCGCGGATCTCATCGCGATCGGCGACGCCGGGCTGCTGCGAGCCGCGGCGCGCTGTCGCGGCCTGACCCTTGAACTGCACGAAGA
>JAAFHE010000517.1 GCA_013298265.1 Lysobacterales bacterium
CCGGCGTCAGCCATGGGGCGATCGAACTGCTGAGGGCGCTTCGCCCCAAGGACACCATCGAGCTCGTGCATCGACTGGATCGCGACACCAGTGGCGTCCTCGTGCTGGCCCGGCGCCGCGCCGCGCTGACTGGTCTGCAGGAACAGATTCGCGAGAACCGCACGACCAAGCAGTATCTCTGCCTGCTGCAGGGAAAGCTGCCGCGCGCCGCGATCAGCGTGAACGCGCCGCTGCGCAAGTCCATCCTGCAGGGCGGCGAGCGTATGGTGCGCGTCGACGAGGACGGAAAGCCGTCGCTGACCCATTTCAAGACCGTCGAGCTGTACGCTCCGGCCAGTCTGGTTGAGGCGACGCTGGAAACCGGCCGCACCCATCAGATCCGTGTGCACAGTCTTCATCTTGGCCACCCTATCGCCGGAGACGAGAAGTACGGCGACGCGGGCTTCAACAAATCCATGCGTCCGTTCGGCGTGCGCCGCCTGTTCTTGCATGCCAAGCATTTCGGCTTCGAACTCGGCGGCAAGGCGTATGCGTTCTCGGCGCCGCTGGCCGAAGATCTCGCCGTCGCGCTGGACAAGCTGCCGCTGCTGAAGCGATGACCGGGAGCGCCCGGCCGTTGCCGGGTTCTGCCCTTCCGCTATGATCGGCGGCTTATGCCCCGCATCCGCCAGCTCCCCGTGGAACTCGTCAACCAGATCGCTGCCGGCGAAGTCATCGAGCGGCCGGCCTCGGTCGTCAAGGAATTGGTCGAGAACAGCCTCGATGCCGGTGCGGGGCGCATCGAGATTGATATCGAGGACGGCGGTGCACGCCTGATCCGGGTGCGCGACGACGGCGGCGGCATCGACGCCGACGACTTGCCGCTCGCGATCAGTGCGCACGCGACAAGCAAGATCGCGAGCTTCGACGACCTGGAACGTGTGGCGACGCTGGGCTTTCGTGGCGAGGCATTGCCGAGTATCGCGTCGATCTCACGCTTCGCACTGACCTCCAGGCCAGCCGCGCAGGAACACGCGCTGCGCATCGACGTCGATGGCGGCAGGCCGCAGCCGCCACGACCGGCACAGCATCCCGTCGGCACCACGATCGAAGTGCGCGACCTGTTCTACAACGTGCCGGCGCGACGCAAGTTCCTGCGTGCCGAGCGCACCGAATTCGGCCGTATCGACGAGCTCATCGCCTCGCTCGCGCTGGTACACACCGGCGTCGAGTTCCGCCTCAGCAACAACGGCAAGCCCTTGCGCCTCCTGCGCCAGGCATCCGACGCCGCCACCGTGGCCGCGCGCGTCGGCGATCTGCTCGGCGAGGAGTTCCTGCAGCAGAGCCTGCGCATCGAACACGAAGGGGCCGGCATGCGCCTGAGCGGCTGGGTCGGCCTGCCGACCGCGTCACGCGCGCAGGCCGACCAGCAATATTTCTATGTCAACGGCCGGCTCGTGCGCGACAAGGTTGTCGCGCACGCGGTGCGGCAGGCCTACGCAGACGTGCTGTTCCACGGACGTCATCCGGCGTTCGTGCTTTTCCTCGAACTCGATCCGCTCGGCGTCGACGTCAATGTGCACCCGGCCAAGCATGAGGTGCGTTTTCGCGAGTCGCGCCTGGTGCATGATTTTTTGTATCGCACCTTGAACGAGGCGCTGGCGGAAACGCGTGCCGGCATCGCCCCGTCGGCCGCGGCCGCGGCATTGCCACAGGCCTCGGCCTACAGCTACGGCAACTGGCGCGGACAGAGTCCGCTCGGACTCGGCACGCGCGAACCGCTGGCGGACTACGCGGCGCTGCTCGGCGGCGCGCCGCCGGCCTTAGGCGCGGCCGCGAATACCGATCCCGGCGCAGCGCCGCTGCCCGCGTCGGCGATAATGGACAATGCAGCATTTGCCGCATCCGTCGCCGCGGCCGAGGCCGGCGAGGCGCCGCCGCCGCTGGGCTATGCGCTGGCGCAACTGCACGGCATCTACGTGCTGGCGCAGAACGCCCACGGTCTGATTCTGGTCGATATGCACGCGGCGCACGAACGCATCACCTACGAGCGTCTCAAGACCGCGCACGCCGGGCAGGGCATACGCGCGCAGCTGCTGCTGGTGCCGTTGGCGATCAGTCTCAGCGAGCGCGAGGCGGGCTGCGTCGAGGACCAGGCCGCACGCTTTTCCGAACTCGGCTTCGAGCTGCAGCGCAGCGGTCCGCAGAGCGTGCTGGTCAAGCGTCTGCCGACCCTGCTCGACGGCGCCGACGCGACACAGCTGATTCGCGACGTCATCGCTGATCTGATGTCGCAGGGCAATTCGCGCCGCGTCGAGGAAGCCGGCAATGACGTGCTGTCGACCATGGCCTGCCATGGTTCGGTACGCGCCAACCGGCGCCTTAGCCTGCCCGAGATGAACGCGCTGCTGCGCGACATGGAAGCGACTGAGCGCTCCGGCCAATGCAATCACGGCCGCCCGACCTGGGTGCAGCTGTCCATCACTGAACTCGATCGCCTGTTCCTGCGCGGTCGCTGACTGTCACCGAAGAGGATTCTGCAATGTCGCTACTGTTTGCCGCGGCGCTGGCCGCACTGAGCCCCACCGGCATCGTGCTCGACAACTTGTCGGTCGAAGACCGTTATGAGGTCGAGGTCAAGATCTGGCGCAGTGAACGGCTGGCGCGGCTCAAGGCCGAGGGGGGCTGGCTCAGCCTGGTCGGGCTGCACTGGCTCAAGGATGGTGACAACAGCATCGGCAGCGCCAAAGGCAGCGATGTGCTCATCGCCAGCGCGCCGGCAAAGCTCGGTATGGCCAAGCTCGCCGGTGGCGAGGTGACCTTCACGCTGGAGCCCGGCGCGATCGCCATCGTCGGCACCAGCGACCGCAACAAGAACGCCGTACTGCGCGACGACCGCAACGAGAACCCGACCAAGGTCTCGTTCGGTACTACCTCGTTCTACGTGATCGACCGTGACGGCAAGAAGGGCCTGCGCGTGAAGGACGCCGAGGCGCCGACGCGCAAGAATTTCCTGGGTCTGGACTACTTCGAGATCGCTGAAAAGTGGCGCGTCGAGGCCAAGTGGGAAGCGTTCGATCCGCCCCGGACGCTGGAAGTGCCGACCGTGCTGGGCACGGTGGAGAAATACAAGGTTCCCGGCAAGGCCGTGTTCGAGCGCGGCGGCAAGACCTACGAAGTGCAGCCGGTGCTGGAAACCGCCGACGCCAAGCAGCTATTCCTGATCTTCGCCGACAAGACCACCGGCAAGGAAACCTACGGCGCGGGGCGCTTCCTCTACGCCGACATGCCGGCCAACGGCAAGATCGTGCTGGATTTCAACAAGGCCTATAACCCGCCGTGCGCCTTCACGCCGTATGCGACCTGTCCGCTCGCGCCGCCGGAGAATCGCGTGAACCTGCGCATCGACGCGGGCGAGAAGAAATACAAGGGCAGCGCGCACTGACGGCGCCTGACAAAATGCTGAAAATTGTGGAGTTGAGTGTTTTGAGCCCTCCCCTTCAAGGGGAGGGTTGGGTGGGGATGGTGCTGCTTTGCTCTCGAAATGGTGCAAATTCCAATGGCTGAGGCGAACACCACCCCCATCCCGACCTTCCGGCCCGTTGGGCGTTCAGGACGATGAGAACCTTCGGTTCTAAGCCATCGCCCTTCACCCCCTTGAGGGGAAGGAGTAAGCGTCGCTGAACTGGCAGTTTTCTCTTTTTTTAGTTCCAGAATCAAAAGCCGATATCGACTTGTTCGTAGCTTCCTCAATCCGCCGCCGCGCATGCGCGTGCTGATCGTGTC
>JAAFHE010000518.1 GCA_013298265.1 Lysobacterales bacterium
GCCGAGACTGGGGTCATGCGCGCGACTACGTCCAGGCGCAGTGGCTGATGCTGCAGCAGGCGCAGCCGCGCGACTACGTGATCGCGACCGGCCAGCAGCACACCGTGCGCGAGTTCGTAAGGCTGGCCGCGCGCGCGATGCGGCTGGAACTTGAGTTCGACGGCAGCGGCGCGGAGGAAACGGCACGCGTCGTACGCTGCGATCTGGCCGGCAGCCGGCTGCGCGTTGGCGATACCGTCGTGCGCATCCATCCGCGCTATTTCCGGCCGGCTGAAGTCGATACGCTGGTGGGTGACGCGTCATTGGCGCGGCGCGATCTCGGGTGGCGGCCGCTCACCGATTTTGCGGCCCTTGTCGCCGAAATGGCCGAGGCTGACCGCTGTCTGGCCGAACGCGAGACCCAGGGACTGGTAGGATCGCGCCATGGCCGTCACCTGATCGAGAAGTTGAGCTGACATGCCTGTTCCCGCAACGCTGGAAGAACGCCTGACCGAGCTGGAAGTGCGCTTCGCCTTCCTCGAGGAAACGGTTGCCGTACTCAATACCACCGTCGCGGCTCACGACCGCGTCATCGGCGACATGCGCGACGAGTTCCGCCGTCTGCGCAACGAGCTAGGCGTCGTCCGGTCGAGTCTGAACCACGATCCGGCGAGCGAACCGCCGCCGCCGCACTACTAAACCCCGTTCCCGAAATCGCACGCGAAGATTGACCATGGCAGATTCCCTGCGCGACCAGTTACTGAAAAGTGGACTGGTACAGAAATTAAAGCCCGAGCCCAGGCCGGAACCGGTTCGCACCTCGTCCGGCAAGCCCCCCAACCGTCCGGGCGACAAGCCGGCGGCAGTACGGCCCGGCGGTAGCAAGCCGGCGCAGGGCAAGCCGCCCGCGGCACCCTGCCGCCCGGCGAGTGCGTCCAGGTCGCCGTCCGGCGCGGAGCCGGACCTTGCACAGGCCTATGCGCTGCGAGCACGCAGCGAGCGCGAGGAACGGGAACGCGCCCAGCGCGAGGCCGAGCAGAAAGCGCGCGAGAAGCGCGAGCGCAAGGAACAGCTCGCGCGCCTCCTCAACGGCAAGGCATTGAACGTCGCTGACGCGGAACACGCGCGCCATTTCGAGCACGGCGGCAAGATTCGTCGCGTCTATTGCACGCAGGACCAACTGGCCGCCGTCAATGGCGGCGAGATCGCCGTGGTGCAGCAGAACGGCCGCTATCTGCTGGTTGCCGCCGACATCGCGCAGCAGGTCAAGGCCGCATCGGCCGACGCACTGGTGTTGCTGGTTGACCCGAACGCGCCGGTCGATGACGACGTGCCCGCGGACCTGATCTGGTAGCCCGACGCATCGCGAAGCCGGTTTGTCGTGCTCAGAAATCCATGAAATAGCCGCCGTTCACCGGGATGTTCGCACCGGTGATGAAACCCGAATCGGCTGCCACGAGGAAAGCGACCACGCGGGCGATTTCCGAGGGTTTGCCGAGCCGGCCAACGGGTACGTCGGCGATGATCTGTTCGCGGACTTCCGGTGCGATCTGCATCACCATCGCCGTCTCGCAGTAGCCCGGCGAAACGCTGTTGACGGTTACGCCCTTGCGTGCAACCTCGCGCGCAAGGGCCATCGTAAAGCCGTGCATGCCGGCCTTGGCCGCGGCGTAGTTGGTCTGGCCGAACTGGCCGGTCTGGCCGTTGACCGAGGAAATGTTCACGATGCGACCGTAGCCGCGCGCGCACATGCCTTCGATCGCGTTGCGGCAGAGATTGAACACACCGTCGAGATTGACCGTGAGCACGCTGTGCCACTGCTCCTGGCTCATCTTGCGCAGTGTGGTGTCGCGCGTGATGCCCGCCGCATTGACCAGCACGTCCAGGCTGCCGTGTTCGGCCTCGACGCGGCGTATCGAGGCTGCACAGGCATCGAAGTCGCTGATATCAAGTGCTTCGAAGCGGATGTGCTCGGCGAGGTCTTCGACTTCCGCACGAAAGGCAGCGATGCGTTCGGTGCGCGCGCCGAGATCAGCGGCGATGACGTGGTGGCCGCACAGAGCAAGATGACGGCAGATCTCGGTACCAAGCCCGCCAATACCGCCGCTCACGAATGCGATACGCCGATTCATGCGTTTCCCCCAGGATTTGCTGCATGAGCGCCGGTATTGCGCCGCAGCAGGCGGCGCCAGCGCTGATCGTCGAAGCCGGCGCGGCGGATGCCGCGCGGGCGGGTCAGGGCTTGTCCTTGTCCTTGTTGCCGCTGCCGGTCGCGGGGCCGGTGCCGCTCTTCAGGGTGCTCGACGCGGCATTGATGAAACCCTGCTGCAGCGATTTCCACATGTCCATGTTGCGCTCGGTGAGATCGTTGAGCATGGACCAGGGCGTCTGCCCCATCATGGTGTTGAGCTGGCTGCGGAATTGCTGCTGCTGGTCGAGAAATACCTGCAGGCTGCGTTCCAGGTAGCCGCCCATGAATCCCTGCAGGGAATCGCCGTAGAAGCGGATCACCTGCGACAGCAGCTGCGTCGTGAACATAGGCTGCCCACGTTCTTCGTGCTCAGCAATGATCTGCAGCAGCACGGAGCGGGTCAGCTCTTCGCCGGACTTGGCGTCGCGCACCTCGAACTCCTCGCCATCGACCACGAGCTGGCGGACTTCCTCCAGCGTGATATAGCTCGAAATCTCGGTGTCGTAGAGCCGACGATTCGGGTACTTCTTGATGATTCGGACTTGTGCCATGCAGCGAAGCTAGCACGGCCTGCGGCGATGCACCAGCCGGTTTGCTGCGCAGCATTACCTTTGACCTACACGCCCGGCGCAGCCTCGAAACGGCTGCCGGCGCGGTGCCGGAACACCGCGCCGGCGGACCCTCACCAGCCCATGTAGTGACCGCCGTTGATCGACAGGTTCGCGCCCGTCACCCAGCCGGCCTCGTCGGGTATGAAGAAGCCGACCGCGTAGGCGATTTCGTCGGGATTGCCGAGGCGGCCAACCGGAATCTGCGCCGCGATCTTCGCGCGCACTTCCTCGGGTACGGCCATGACCATTTCGGTCGCGACATAGCCCGGCGACACCGTATTCACGGTGATGCCGAACTTCGCGTTTTCCTGCGCCAGCGAAATCGTGAAACCGTGCATGCCGGCCTTGGATGCAGCGTAGTTTGCCTGGCCGTACTGGCCCTTCTGTCCGTTGATGGAGCTGATCTGGATGATGCGGCCCCATTTGCGATCACGCATGCCGTCGATGACCGGCCGCGTGACGTTGAAGCAGGAATTGAGGTTGGTATTGATGACTTCCTGCCACTGCAGGGCGGTCATCTTGTGGAAGGTGCCATCGCGCGTGATGCCGGCGTTGTTGACGAGGATGTCGACCGGGCCGAGCTGATCGACGACTTCGCGGATCATTGATTCGGCCGTGGCCGGATCGGCGACGTCGCCGGCCGCCAGGGCGACATCGACGCCGCTGCGCTTCATCGTTTCCTGCCACGCGGTGGCGCGTTCCTTGTCGCGATAGTTCGTCGCGACCTTGTGTCCCATCGCCGCAAGCTTGCGCACGATCGCTGTGCCGATACCGCCCGTTCCGCCTGTCACCAAAGCTACGCGTGAGGTCATGCTCCACTCCCAGTTTGTCGTTGTGGTCCGTCGCAACGCGAACGTGCCGCGTGCCGCGGACTTCGCCGGATTCTACACAAGGGTCACGACAAGCCATGATGCATCCGCACAATCGAAGGCGTATGCGCAATCGCACGAATGTCGAAAGCGTTCAGAGCAGCAGTCAGCA
>JAAFHE010000519.1 GCA_013298265.1 Lysobacterales bacterium
GCCCCAGAGCATGTAGCCCTTGTGCGGATTGTCGATGTCGTCGCTCGTCGACGCCGGCGTGAACTCCAGCGCCGCGGCGGCAGCGCTGCAGAGCAACAGGGCGAGTGCGGCAATCGCTTTCATCGTCGGCGTCCGTGAAGGTTTGACGGCGGCGACTGTACGGCGGTTGTCTGCAAGGCGTACGGCGGCAGGTCACACAACGGCGGCGGCGAGGGTATGGGTGTGTTCAACCGAGTGTCCTGGCGGTGATGTCAGTACATCGGCACGCCTTGCGCCTCGGCGCACGGGCCGGCGCGCAGGGCGCGCTGCCACTGGACGTGGTACGCATCACTGCCGAGAATCGCGGTTTAGCCCTTCGGTCCCGCCATGCCCTATTTCCACGACATCAATCCGATCGCGCTGTCGCTGGGTCCGGTCTCGATTCACTGGTACGGGCTGATGTATGTGCTCGCCGGGTTGTTTGCGTGGTGGCTCGGCAAGCGCCGTCTCGCGCAGGGGCGGCTGCCGGTCAGCTATGAGCAGTATTCCGACCTGATCTTCTACGGAATGATCGGCGTCATCCTCGGCGGGCGCCTCGGCTACATGCTGTTCTACGGCTTCGAGCAGATCCTCGCCGATCCGGTGTCGCTGCTGCGCGTCTGGGAAGGCGGCATGTCGTTCCATGGCGGGCTGCTCGGCGTGCTGGCGGCCTCGGCGTACTGGTCGCGCAAGAACCGGCTGCATTTCTTCGACACGATGGATTTCGTTGCGCCGCTCGTACCCATCGGCCTGGGCTTCGGCCGTCTCGGCAATTTCATCGGTGCCGAGCTCTGGGGCCAGAAAACCGATCTGGCCTGGGGCGTGATCTTCCCGCGCACGCTGGACCACCTGGGCAAGACGCGTGACGAACTGCTGGCCATGTATCAGGCCGGACAGCTCAACCATGAGGCGCGGCATCCTTCGCAGCTCTATGAAATGCTGCTCGAAGGGCTGGTGCTGTTCGTCGTGCTGTGGCTGTTCTCGGCCCGGCCGCGGCGGCGCTATGCGGTTTCTGGCTGGTTCGCGCTGCTCTACGGCGTGTTCCGCTTCAGCGTGGAATTCGTGCGCGAGCCCGATGCACAGCTAGGCTATCTGGCGTTCGGCTGGGTCACGATGGGCCAGGTGTTGTCGTCGCCGCTGATCCTGCTCGGTATCGGCCTGCTGCTCGCCTCGCGCCGGCAGCCGTTGCCCGCTGTCGCCGGCGTCGCAGCGTCCTGATTCCTGGGCGGCCGGCATTCGGTGCCGGCGCGGCGGTTATGGCGCGGTGCCGGTGCGTTGCAGCACGAAGTGGCGATCCTGGTCCTCGCTGCGGCTGCCGTCATTGCCGATCGCGATCAGGCGGGCGTGATAGCGGCCGGCCGGCAGCGCGGCCGCCACCAGGGTGACAGTGATCCGGGCGTCGCTTTCCGGCATCAGGTCGGGAAAGGCGCGCGTGCCGCCGCCGGGCAGGCCAAGCTCAAGGACGTAGCTGCGCACGGTGTCCCGGCGTGGACGTGTGAACTGCAGTGCCAGCTGCGGCGCATCGGCTTGCAACGTGATCAACACTTCCTCTGCTACCGGTCCGCGCGAGGTGCCCAGGGCCTCGAACTGGGTCTTGCCGCCGATGTTGTCTGCCGGTGGTGCGGTGCCGGCAACTGGAGTGGACGGAGCCGGATAACGCACGATCGCGCCGATCAGTACGCCGGCCACAAGGCTCGCCGCGAGCGACAGCCAAGGCGCGGCGACCGCGCGGCGCGGCGGCAGCGCCACCACGCGGCTACCGGCGCTGCGGCGTGCCTCGATCTCGCGCAGGCCTTCGCGCAGCAGGCGCTCGGCGTCGACGGCTTCGGCCAGATCCGGGTCGTCGAACAGGGACAGCTCGAAGTCCTCGAGTTCCTGTTCGTTCAGCGTTCCGTCCAGATAGGCGCGGATGCGTTCGCTGGCAGGCGCGGCGATATTCATCGGAGCCTCCGCGGCAGAAAGCCGCCAGCGGTAAGGTTTTCGGGGTGATTCATGTGGCTTCTCCACCAATTCGGTCGGCTGCGGCCGTTGCGGGACGGCGGCAGGCACGGGCCGGACACGCGTGTCGCCGCTCAGCGGTCGCCGCGGCGCTTGTCCAGCAGTTCTTTCAGGCGCACGCGTGCGCGATGCAGCACGCGGTCGAAATGTTCGGAGCTCAGGCCGTAGTGTTGGCACAGCGCCACCTTGTCCTGGCCGTCGACGAGGTAGCGTCGCAGCAGGTCGCGGTCGCGCTCCATCGGCAATTCGTCCATGAGCTGGCCGATCATCGAGACCAGTTCGTCGAGCTCCACCGAGTCGGACGGACCCAATGCTTCGTCGATGACGATGTCGATGCTGTCGTTGTCGTTGTCGGTACGCTGGCGCAGGTACTTGCGCCGCTCGCCGTTGGCGAGGTTGATCGCGGTCTGGCGCAGGAATCCTCCAATGCGGGAGGGCTCGTGGATGCCGTTGTCGCGCATGCGCGCGATCACGACGATGAAGGTCTCCTGAGTCAGATCGTAGACGCGGTCCGGCTGCACCCGCTTCTGCAATACCAGGGTGACGGTACGTTGATAGCGGCGTACGAACGTCGTTTCGGCTTGCCGGTCGCCGCGGGCAACGCGAGCGGCGAGATCGGAGTCGATGGTCGACGTCGGTTCGGGCACAGGATCCAGGCCGTTGGTCATGCGGAGGGTTCGCAAGCATGAACTTCGGTTCGATCCTAACCAAACTGTTAAAAGCTGCAAAGCTGTGCGGCCTGGCTCAACACTGCAAAACGTCATTAGACACGGCCAGCTCTGCGATGCTCGGCGCGGCCGGCGATGCCGGAGGGGCCGGTGAGGGGGGGGCGCGGCGCGGCGCGGCGCGGCGGCAATGGCGGGTTGCGGATACGACATGGGACCGGGTCCGATAGGCGGAAATTCGCGCGTGGTAGCCTGATCCTTTCCCCCGATCGCAGGATCAGTCCACGCTCGACAGAGGTTAACTGCCGCCAGTGCCGTCACCCTCGCAGCGACCCCGCCAGGTTTGTTCAGGTGGCGGTCATCGGGTGTCGAGCCCGAGGGGCGTCTGCCCGGCCGCGAATGCAGCGGGACCGGTGACGCGGCGGCGGCTCAGAGCCATTTGGCCCGACGCAGCACGAACATCAGGCCGGCGATGACCGCGACCGTGAAGGCGATGAAATAGTAGTAGCCGTTGCCGAGCTCGGGCATATTCCTGAAATTCATCCCGTACCAGCTCGTCAGCAGGGTCGGCGCCGCCAGCAGGGCGGCCCAGCCGGCAAGGCGCTTGACCACTTCGTTCTGCGCCACCGTCACGAGCGACATGTTGACGCTCATGGCGGCGGTCAGCATCTCGCGCATGGTGTCGGTGGCCTCGTTGATGCGCGCGGCGTGGTCGGACACGTCGCGGAAATACAGCCGCACGTCGTCGCGGATCAGGTTCGGATGGAAGCGCATGAGCTGGTTGAGGATGTCCTGCAGCGGCGCGACGGCCAGGCGCAGAGTAACTAGTTCCTTTTTTAATTCGTACAAATTGCGGATGGTGTCGCGCTTGAAGGTGTCCTCGAAGATGTCCTGCTCGAGCTCCTGCAGCTCGGTGCGGAAATCGCGCACGATGGGCAGGAAGTTGTCGACGATGAAGTCGAGTACGGCGTAGAGACCGTAGCTCGGCCCGAGTGCCAGCAGTTCCGGCGACTGTTCGCAGCTGCGCCGGGCCGGCTGGTAGGACAGCGAGGCGCCGTGGCGCACGGTGACCAGGTA
>JAAFHE010000520.1 GCA_013298265.1 Lysobacterales bacterium
ACGAGCTGCGCGGCGCCGGCGTTGATACCGGCGGTCCGGCGACATTTCATGCACGCGACCGGCAGGCGTTCGCCAACCAGCTCGACAGTGTGCTCGCGCGCTACCTGACACGCCGCGGCTGAAAACCACGGAAAGTCCCAGGCAGCGGGCACGGAGCGCGCTTCAGTCGAAGCCGTTCCTGAAGATGCTGTCGGCGGGCGGTGCCGCGTTCGTGGCATCGCGCAACGCATAGGTGCTGCCGCCAAAGGTGACCGTGAAATTGCCCGGCGCCGTCATGGGCAGGTAGTAGACCAGCTCCACCTCGAGCGAACCGCCCGGCGGCAGCGCGTTCCAGCTCGACGACAGCCGCGCGCGATGGAAGTCACCATCCAGCCCGCCGATGTTGCTGCCGGTGTGGCCCGTCGAGACCACGCTCAGCGTTGCGCCGGACCAGTTGGTCCAGTTGGCCGGCGCTGCCGTCGACAGGTCGAATTCGAACAGCGCTCCGGCAGGAATGGTTGTCGTGGAATTGTTTACTATTTTGATTTTCGGCGAGATCGGGTAGTTGCTGTCGCCGAGATCGAACTCGCCGACCGTCACCGTCGCATCGAGCACGCCGGCCGCTGCGGATGTCGCATAGCGCCGGTTGCCGTACGGCGCAGCCGACTGGAAGCGCTGGTGGTAGATGTCGGTCAGCGTAGTGCCCATGAACCACTCGCCCTGCCCGCCACGACGCGACGGATGCCAGGCGTAGTCGCCCGCAAGTTCCCAGATCATGACCCCGCCTATGCCCTTGCCGGCAATGTAGTCGGCCTTGACCGTGGTCGACTGCTCGTCCTCTGTCGAGAGGTATACATTTTTCTGTGCATTCCATAGCCAGGGCGCGACCAGCGTCGCATCGTAGTACCGCGTGTAGGTGCCGGTCAGCGCATCCTGGGGGTCGTTGACAGGATCCAGACCATAGGCGGCAAGGTAACTGGGCAATATGCCCTGCTGCAGATTTCTCGCATGCCACATCGGATTGGAGCCCGCGGGCACTTCGGCCTGGAGTTCGGTGTCATGCCAGAGGTTGTCGATACCGACCGCGCCCTGACCACAACGTGCAAGCCCGACGGGGCAGCCGCTGGTCTGCAGCGCAGTTCCCCACAGGCCGTTCGTACCGCCGCTGACATTGCGCCAGCCGCGCGTGTAATACGGCACGCCGATATTGATGCGGCCCGCGGGCATCGCGCCGCGAAAATAGTGATAGGCCCAGTCGGTATTGAGGTAACCGATACCGCCGTACTGCGGTGTGGTATAGACACCCCAGCGGGCGAGCTCGGCGTCGCGGCCGTCGTCATACAGCGCCGCATTCGGCCCAACGAATTCGTTCCAGGCGCCGTGCAGGTCGTAGGACATGATGTTGACGTAGTCGAGGTACTGCACGACCTGATACGTCTCCATGCCACGCAGCAGATACCCCGAAGCCGGCGCCGCGACCGTGAGCAGGTAGTACCTGCCGTCCTGCACCGACGCTGCGTCAAGTTTTTCACGCAGGGTCTTCATCAGTGCCACATAGCCGCGCATCAGCGCGGCGCGGCGCGGATTGGAAATGCTCCAGTCGAGAGGATTGCCCGCGTCATTCATCGACGTTGCATATTCATAGTCGACGTCGACGCCGTTGAAACCGAAACGGCGCACAAAGGCGACCGCCGAGTCGGCAAACGTGTCGATCGCGGCCTGATTGACCTGGTTGCCGGCGGTCACCGTCATCGAATAGAAGCCACCGCTCGCAACGCGCGTGCCGTCCGCCGCGAAGTAGCCGCCGGTTTCGGCCCAGCCGCCGACTGAGACCAGCGTCTTGACATGCGGATACTGCTTTTTGAACTTGTTAAGAAGGTTGAAATGGCCCTTGTAGCTGTACTCCGGATCCATTTCAGCGCCGGCCACGCCAGGCCATTGCAGACCAGTCGCCGGATTCTGCGGATCGCTTTCGTTGCCGACCGACAGCCGGTTCGCGTCATCGACATGCGCGAACGCGTAGTTGATGTGGGTGATCTTGTTCCAGGGAATGCTGTTGGCGAGAAACCGCGGTGACCCGTCGACGCCGGTACGCCAGCCGGTGAAGTAGCCGATGATGCGGCGCGCGCGACCGCCCATGCGCTCGCGGCCGTCATTGTCGTAAACGAGGCAGTACGGCGTGGCAACGCCGGCCGTGGGCTGCATGCCGTCAGGACGGCAGGCGGACTGCTGAGCAAACACAGCGCCCGAACATAGGGCGGCGAGCGCAGGCAACAACGCGATGGCAAGACGAATCAGACGACGCATGGTGGACTCTCACTGACGGTTCGGCGAGCCTGCCGCTGCGACCTGTCGCGGCGGCATCTTGAAAATACGGACACTTTTCCAACGAAGCGCAGGGGGCGCTTCAAGGCGACTGGAATCCATGGGCGAAGATGCGTTCAGTACTGCCCGCTCCGTGGCCCAGTCCTTCGTGCATCGCGTTGAGAACGCGGCCGTTGTCCGCGTCGATTTCCCAGCCAAATACGCCGGCCAGGCCATTCGCGCGTGCGAACTGGCCTTTCGCGCGCGCCGATCGCGAGTTTTCGTAGGTAACGAGCTTGCCGGTCGAGGCATTCCAGGCCCAGGCGCCTTCGGCCGTTGCGTCGTAACCTGTCGTGTAGCCGTTCACACCGGCCCCGTTCTCGCCACCCGTGAACTGGTTTTCGATATGGCGATAGTCGAGCACGCCCGCTTCCCAGGTGCCCGGACTCAACGCGCCGCCGCCGGCGCCTGCCAAGGGATTGCCGGGCTGTGCACCGGTGACGCCCTGCCAGCCGCGACCGTACATGGCCACACCCAGTGCGATGCGATTCGCCGGCATGCCCGCCGCGATCAGGTTCGCGACAGTCGCCGAGCCGCTGAAGCCCGTCTGGGGCTCGTTCGGCACCGGATAGAGGCCCGCCTGATGGCCGAGCTGGTTGTTCCAGCCGCCGTAATAGTCATAGGTCATGGCAAACACAAGGTCGAGCTTCTGCCCGGCAACCGTGTAGTCCACGGCCGCAATCTTGGCCGGCGCCGCACCGACTGCGGCCGTCATCAGATAGTGCCGGCCAGTCTGCGTGCCGAGGTTGTCAAGCGCCGTGCGCAGCTCGGTGAGCAAGGCCGAATAGTTCACCTTGTCGGCCGCGCTCCCCAATGTCGCGTTCGCGCCGCCGCCGCCCGGATATTCCCAGTCGAGGTCCACGCCATCGAAAAATGTATACGTCTGCAAGAACTGAACGACTGAAGCAATGAACGTCGCACGCCGCACCGGGTCGCCGGCCAGGTGATGGAACGGGTCGGACAAGGTCCAGCCACCGATCGACGGCAGGATCCTGAGGTTCGGCTGCGCGCGCTTGGCTCGGATCAACTGGCCGAAATTGCCGCGGATCGGTGTGTTCCAGGCGTCGCCCGGATAGCTCTTTTCCAGCGCGGCGAAGCGATCATGGATCGTAACCGTGTAGTTCGGCTGATCGGAACATTCCTGCACCAGTGCCTGATACCCCTGAGGATTGGCCTGCAGCAGCGAATCGTTCGGTCCACAGATCGCGATAAAGGCGTAGAGCAGATGGGTCAGGTTGGAAGCCGGAATGTTGCGCACCGGATAGGCCCGGCCGTAGACACTCCATTCAACGAAATACGCGCCGACCACCGAGCTGGTCGAATTCGTGTAGGGCCGGTTGTGTTCCTGCAGCGGCGCGGGCCAGGTCAGCCCGTCATCGCCTCCCCCACCGCCTCCCCCACCGCCACTGCCAGT
>JAAFHE010000521.1 GCA_013298265.1 Lysobacterales bacterium
TAGGTTTCGCCGCGGTAGCGGTACTCGACGTCGTAACCGTTGATGCGGCGTTCCTCGTAGCCACCGTCGACTTCGCGGCAACGACGTTCGCTGCTGACGTAGGTTTCGTCATCGCGCCGGGCTGCACCGTTGGCGATGGCACCGCCAGCAACCGCACCGGCAATCGTCGCCGCCTTGCGTCCGTCACCCTTGCCGACCTGATTGCCGAGCGCGCCGCCGATGATTGCTCCGAGAACGGTCGCTCCGGTGTTGTTGCCGCGCCGGTCCTCCCGGCGCGTCACTTCGCTGTCGTAGCACTCGCGCTCGGGGCGGCTCACGCGTTCGTAGGTATAGATGGGGTCGACACGAACCACATCGGCCCAGGCGAAATGAACGCCTTCATCGCCAGGGTCGCGACGCTCGCCCTGAGCGTGGGCAACCGAAAGCAGCAAAAACGACGAGGCCACGCACGACACGAAAAACCGACCAGACATTACGCATCTCCGAAAAGCTGGTGAAACGCGCGGATCGAGGGTATCGACCACAATCGCACCTGTCCGGATACCAGCCGGACTGCGCGCTTCTCCATAGGCTTGATGAGAATTTAACCTCGTCTGGCTGAATCGGCGATAAGGCAACCACCGTCGGCGATGCAGTCGGCACTCCGCTGAACGGTCAGTTGCTCGGGCACCCGTGTCGCAAGGCGCCGGTCGAGGGCGGTTCGTCGCGCCGCCGTCCGGCAGTACGGGATGTAATGAAGCTATGGCATCCGTGTTTGCTTGCGCAACAGCCAATCCCGTACCGGTGGAATCGCCTGTTACACTTTGCCGTTCATCAAGGCGCCATTGCATGAATCTTCGTCTCCATAACAGCCTTTCCCGCCGCGTCGAGGACTTCGTTCCGCAGGACCCGAACCGGGTCACCCTGTATGTCTGCGGACCGACCGTCTACAACTATGTGCATATCGGCAACGCGAGGCCGGCCGTTGTCTTCGCGCTGCTCGCACGGCTGCTGCGCCGACATTTCCCGGGCGTGGTCTACGCGCGCAACATCACCGACGTCGACGACAAGATCAACGAGGCTGCGCGCCAGAGCGGCCAGCCCATCAGCGGGATCACCGAGCGGTTTGGCGCAGCCTACCGCGACGACATGCGCAGGCTCGGCGTTGATCCGCCCGACGTCGAGCCGCACGCGACGACCCATGTCCCGCAAATCATCGCCATGTGCGAGCGCCTGATCGCGAGCGGCAACGCCTATGTCGCCGAACAGCATGTGCTGTTCGACGTGACAAGCTATGCGGAATACGGCCACCTCTCGGGACGGTCGGTCGAGGACATGATCGCGGGTGCCCGTGTCGAGGTCGCCCCCTACAAGAAAAATCCGGCCGATTTCGTATTGTGGAAGCCGTCGAGCGACGATCTGCCAGGCTGGGAAAGTCCCTGGGGCCGTGGTCGTCCGGGCTGGCATATTGAGTGCTCGGCCATGAGCGAAACCCATCTGGGCGAAACCATCGACATCCATGCAGGTGGTGTGGATCTGCTGTTTCCGCATCATGAGAATGAAATTGCCCAGAGCACTTGCGCCCATGGTGGCAAGCAGTTCGCACGCTATTGGCTGCACAACGGCATGCTGACACTGGAAGGCCGCAAGATGTCCAAGTCGGTCGGCAACACGCAGGTGCTGCACGAGCTGCTGGAGCTCTACCCGTCCGAGGTGCTGCGTTTCGTGTTGTTGAAGGCGCACTACCGGCAGCCGCTGGATTGGTCCGATGCGGCGCTGCGGCAAGCGCGCGCGACGCTCGACGGATGGTATGGCGTACTGCGCGACCTGACCGATGTTGCGGTGACGGACGCCGACGTGCCGACCGAGTTCGAGGCTGCATTGCTGGACGATCTCAACACGCCGGACGCCTTCGCGATCCTGGCCGGCTTGGCCGATGCGGCGCGCCGCAGCGCGGGCACAGCCGACGCTACCGGCGCCAAGAGCCGGCTTCTCGCCGCAGCCACGCTGATCGGACTGCTGCAGCAGGATGCCGAATCCTGGTTCAAGCAGGCGCTTGCCGGGGCAGATGTCGATGCCGCGCGCGTCGATGCCCTGATCGCCGAGCGCAATGCGGCGCGTGTCGCGCGCGACTTCGCCCGTGCCGATCAGATCCGGGCCGAACTTGCGTCCATGAACATCACGATCGAGGACGGCGCCCAGGGTACCCGCTGGCGCACGGGTGCATGAGCGACGAAACCGGCACTGCGGCTGCCGAAGCCGCGCAGGACGCGATCATCGAAGAGTTCGCGTTCTTCGGCGACTGGACCGAGCGCTATCAGTATCTGATTGATCTCGGGCGCAAGCTCGCGCCGTTCCCGGACGATTGGAAGACAGAAGCCCACAAGGTCCATGGCTGCCAGTCACAGGTATGGCTCGCGGCCTCCGGAGATACGGCCCGCCTGCACTTCGCCGCGACCAGCGATTCGTCGATCGTGACCGGTTTGATTGCGCTGCTGCTGCGCGTCTACTCGGGGCGGTCGGCCGAGGCGATTCTCGCTACCGAACCGCGCTTCGTCGATTCGATAGGTCTGGCCAAGCACCTGTCGCCGACACGTTCAAACGGACTGGCGGCTATGCTGCAGACGATCAAGCACTACGCTCGAGCAACATCCACGGACTGAGCGTCGGACTGGGTCGCCCACGCAAGGCTTCCAGCGACACACGAGACAAGCCCCGCAGAGCGGGGCTTAGTAGTTGCGTCGCTGCTTTCAGTCGCCCATCTGGCGCTGGCGGTGTTCCCAGCGCTCCTGTGCGTCGAGGCATAGCGTCGCGATGGGACGCGCCTCCAGACGTTCCAGGCCGATGTCCTCGTCGGTCTCCTCGCAGTAGCCGTAGCGGCCTTCTTCGATACGCTTGAGCGCCTTGTCGATCTTCGCGATGAGCTTGCGATAGCGATCACGCGTACGCAGCTCCAGCGAATTCTCCGTCTCGCGGGTTGCACGTTCGGCCTCGTCACCGATGTCACGGACTTCTTCGCGCAGGTTGTCGATGGTCTGCTTGGATTCCTCGACGAGCTGATCGCGCCAGTCGCGCAGCTTGTAGCGGAAGAACGCCAGATGCATCGGATTCATGTATTCCTCGTCCGAGGACGGACGATAGCCTGCCGGAAGATCGATATTGGTCGTGGCTGCCAGTGCATAGCGGCCGCCTTCCATCGTGATGCCGGCTTCGGATGCGTTCGGCGTGATGACGCCTTTGCGCGAACTCTTTTTGTTTTCTTCTGTGATCACTTGCTTCGTCGGTTTGCTTGTGGGAGCGGGTGTCGCGACCGGCGCAGTTGCGGGCGTCGTCAGCGACGCGGCCTCGGCGGCCGGCGCTGAGTTAACCGTCGCAGCAGCGGCGGAGGAAATCATATTCGACGTGTGTTTCACCTTCGCGCTGACCGGCGCTGCGGCTGGCTTCGCCTTGCTCACCGGCGCAGCTACCGGCGCGCTCTTCGCAGCAGCCTTGACGACCGCATTCGGTTTGCCGGCGGCTTTCGCAGCAGGCTTGGCCGCCCTGGCGGCAGGCTTTACGGTCTTCGCCGGCTTTGCCGCCTTCTTCGCTGGTGGAGCCGCTTTCGCGACCACCTTCTTGGCCGTGCTCGACGTCTTCCTGACCGCCGTGGCGCCCGCGGTGGCCTTCCCTTTGGCTACGACTTTCTTTGCCGTACTACGCGTGCTTTTCGCCATTTCCGTTCACCGTTGTGGCTAGGCGGCGGCGTGTTATAGCCTAAGTCCCCAGCACCGGC